>WREM01000056.1 GCA_009779335.1 Streptococcaceae bacterium
CATTCTTCGTTTAGACAGTATAAAAGAACATCAGACTAAAAATTCATTACTCATCATGGTTGACCATTCTAAAGTGAGTCAGACATTGAGTCTTGATTTGTATCAATCTTTTGATAAGGTTGTGGTCGTTGACCATCATAGACGTGATGATGATTTTCCAGAACACGCCTTGCTCAACTATATTGAGTCTTCTGCATCATCAGCCAGTGAATTGGCGACAGAACTCTTGCAATTTCATGGAGTAAAAGAGCGAAAGATGTCTAATTTAGAGGCTTCTATCATTTTGGCAGGGATTGCCATGGATACGCAACATTTTACTAAATCAACAACAGCAAGAACATTTGAAGCAGCAGCGTATCTTCGGCAACGTGGAGCGGATAATGATCTGATTAAGATGATTTCAGCGACAGATTTTGAAGAGTATAAAAAAGTCAATGAGCTCGTTCTTGATGCGACCTTCCTTGAAGGTGGAATAGCTATTACCTGTGGTCGTGAGAACAAAAAATATGATAATATCACGACAGCAAAGGCAGCAGACAACCTCTTGGATATGGCAGGAATTTCAGCATCTTTCACTATTACTCATCATGAGAATGGTTATGTTTCTATTTCTGCACGTTCGAGAAACGGATATAATGTGCAGACACTCATGGAAGCTATGGGTGGAGGGGGGCATTTTAACAATGCAGCCACACAAATCTATGAAAAAACAATCAGTCAAATTGAAGAAGACTTGATCAAACTAATAAAAGAAAGGGTGGAAAACAAATGAAAGTAGTATTTCTTGAAGATGTCAAAGGCAAAGGAAAAAAAGGGGATGTCAAGGAAGTTCCGACAGGTTATGCCAATAACTTTCTTTTGAAAAACAACCTAGCAAAACCAGCTACATCAGGGGCTCTAGCTGAACTTAAAGGTCAGACCAAGGCCAATGAAAAAATGGAAGCTGAGATTTTAGCTGAAGCCAAAGATTTGAAAAGCAAGCTTGAAAAAGAAGAGTTTGTCATTGAAATTTCTGAAAAAGTAGGACAAGACGGACGGTTATTTGGGGCTATTAACTCTAAAAAAATATCTGATGCCTTAGCAGAGCAACACAATATCAAGCTTGATAAGCACAAAATTCAGCTAGAAAACCCAGTGCGTGCCTTGGGAATAAAGGATGTACCTGTGAAACTCCATCGAGACGTAACAGCGACTCTAAAGGTACGTGTTTCAAATGCAAATGATAAATAAAGAAAATAAAAAAATAAAGAAAGGTGGAGCAAAGTATGGCAGACACTGATATCATAAAAGCTCCACCTCAGGATTTATCGGCGGAGCAAGCAGTTTTAGGGGCGATTTTCTTGGATAGTGATCGCCTGATTGAAGTCAAGGAATACCTTTCTGCTCAAGATTTCTATAAAAATGCCCATCAAATCATTTTCAGGGGGATGGAAAATTTATCGGACAGAAATGAAGCCATTGATGTCTTGACTATTCGTGCTCTTCTCGAGAATCAAGGAGACTTGGAAACCATTGGGGGCATTTCCTATATTGCAGAATTGGCTTCAAGCACGCCAACAGCTGCGAACGCTACCTATTACGCTCAGATTGTTGCAGAAAAATCACTTTTACGTCAACTGATTAACAAGATGACTCAAAGTGTAGAACGAGCGTATGAACAGGAGTGGACAGCAGACGATGTCTTGGCTGAAGCTGAAAAAGGGTTGATTGATGTTCAACAAGGTCGCAATACTCATGGTTTTCGTAAGATTGAAGAAGTACTCAACATTGCTTTTGATGAGATAGAACTACATTCCAAACAAGATTCAAATATTACAGGTGTGGCAACAGGATACCCTTTGTTAGATGCTATGACAACAGGATTACATGAAGAAGAACTCATCATCCTTGCTGCACGCCCAGCAGTAGGGAAAACTGCCTTTGCTCTTAATATTGCTCAAAACATTGGAACAAAAACAGATAAGACAGTAGCAGTATTCTCATTAGAAATGGGGGCTGAGAGCTTAGTCAATCGTATGATTGCATCTGAAGGATTGATTGAATCTCATCATTTGCGAACTGGACATCTGACAGATGAGGAATGGAATAATCTGACCATTGCTATGGGGACACTGGCTAACGCCAATATCTATATTGATGACACCCCGGGGATTAAGATTTCAGAGATTCGGGCCAGAGCTCGTAAGTTGGCACAGGAGACAGGAAATTTAGGACTCATTGTTATTGATTACTTGCAACTGATTACGGGAAATGGGCGTGAGAATCGGCAACAAGAAGTTTCGGAAATTTCTCGTCAGCTGAAAATCTTAGCTAAGGAACTCAAGGTTCCTGTCATTGCTTTGAGTCAACTTTCCCGTGGTGTGGAGCAAAGGCAGGACAAACGTCCCGTCTTATCAGACATTCGTGAATCAGGATCTATCGAGCAAGATGCAGATATTGTGGCCTTTCTCTATCGAGAGGATTATTATGATCGTAGTCATGGTGAAGAGCATGAAGAGATGGAACAAGACAATACAGTTGAGGTCATTATTGAAAAGAACCGTTCAGGAAGTCGTGGAACAGTAAAACTCATGTTTATCAAAGAATATAATAAATTCTCAAGCATAGACAGTCGTTATATAAATTAGCTTTTCAAGCTAATTTCAGTTATAATAAATAAATAATTTTATAAGAAAAGAGAGAAAATGGATAATCAAAATCAAGAAATTGGAAAAATTGTTGAAGAGCGACAAAGAGTGATTGATCACATGGGTCAAACTATTGAAATCACATCACAATATGGGCGTAAACGTGAAAATCGCCATAAGGTGCGTTTACTAGAAGCTTATGCGACACACTTTATCATTGAAAATATTCCTGCACGAGGACCTGGGATTAAAGAATCTTACCAATACGCAGATATTTTGACACAGACCATTCTCATTCATTACCCTGAGAAATAAAACAGAAGAATAAAAGAGATAAAATCTAAGAAAGGAGGAGATAACAGATGATGATTTCAGATTGGGACATGACCCCTGTTAAAGGCGGATCTGGAAATGCTTATAAAGGAATTGTAGATAATCAAACGGTGTTTATCAAAAGAAATGCAAGTCCCTTATTAACAAGCATCTATCTTGAAGGCATCACCCCGAAAGTGCTGTGGAACAAGAGAACTTCAACTGGGGATATGTTATCTGCTCAACCTTGGATTGAGGGACACACACTCTCTACAAGTGAGATGAGTGATACTCAAATTAATCAAATATTAGTCCATCTTCATCGTAGCCAGAAATTAGTTGATTCTTATAAAAAGCTAGGCAATAGAATTTACGGTCCGGAGGAGTTGCTCAATCAATTAGTAGAAGAAGCTCCTGTGGTGTCCAATAATCGTTATTTAGTTGATATTATTGAAGAAATGCGACAAAATTTACCCGTCTTTTATGAAAGAGAAGCTACAGTAGTCCATGGAGATGTCAATCATCGAAATTGGTTAAAGGATGAAGAAAATGGAAAAATCTATCTGGTTGATTGGGATATTGCCTTTCTTGGAGATCCGATGATTGATGTGGCATATATCCTTGTCCATTATATTTCTCCGGGAGAATGGAGCAGATGGCTTTCTTACTCAGGTTTCCAGTCTTATAAGCGAATACTTGAAAAGATTTTTTGGTATGGGAAGTTGTCCTTTCTTCGTCAGATTGCAGAATATTTGAAGCAAAGCAACACACAAGGAGCTAATCAGGAAATCTTATGGCTTCGTAAATTCTGTGAATACGAGAAAAACCATAAAAATTGAGAAGGCTGACCTTCTCATTTTCACAAATGATGACGATAAAAGTGAAGTGAACAAGGAGAAATCATGCGTGTGCGTAATCGCAAGGGAGCACCTGAGTATTTGAAAGCAAACGAGCATATTGTCGTGGAAAATCCAGCAGATTTTAAGGGACGATGGGCAGAACGCTTCGGCAATAATGCTCCTGTCCATATAGAGGTAGGGTCTGGAAAGGGAGCTTTCATCGTGGGGATGGCTGCTTTGAATCCTCACATTAATTACATTGCCATTGATTTACAAATTTCTGTATTGAGTCATGCTTTGGATAAGGCTATTGAGGCTAATCTTCCCAATGTGCAGATGATTCTTGTGGATGGTGCCAGCCTGACTGAGTATTTTGCGGATGGCGAAATTGATCAAGTATATTTGAACTTTTCTGACCCATGGCCAAAAACCCGTCATGAAAAACGTCGTTTGACCTATCAATCTTTTCTCAAAACTTACGAGAAGATTTTGAAACCTGAGGGACAGATTCATTTTAAGACAGATAATCGAGGCTTATTTGAATATAGTTTAGCGAGTATGAGTCAATATGGGATGATACTTAAACAGGTCTGGTTAGATTTACATACGGATGAAGAATTTGCAAAAGTCAACGTCATGACAGAATACGAAGAAAAATTTTCAGGTAAGGGGCAAGCCATCTATAGACTGGAAGCCCAATATCCTAAACGATAGAGAGGGTTGGATATATGCACTGTCCAAATTGTAAATCTGAACGTCTTAAGGTTGTAGATTCAAGGCCAGCAGATAATATGATTCGCCGTCGTCGTGAGTGCGAGGACTGTGGTCAACGTTTCACTACATTTGAACGTGTGGAAGAAATGCCACTTTTAGTCATTAAGCGTGATGAGACACGGGAGCTTTTCAATCGAGATAAGATCATCACAGGGATTGTTCGTTCGGCACGAAAACGCCCTGTATCAAGCGAAGACATTGAAAAAGTCGTAGCAAATGTCGAACGCAACATTCGCCAATTAGAGAAGAAGGAAATTGAAGCAGACATCATTGGTGAATTAGTCATGACAGAGTTATCAAAGCTAGATGACATCACTTATGTACGTTTTGCAAGTGTTTACCGTTCGTTTAAAGACGTCAGTGAATTAGAAGATTTGCTGAAAAACATTACAAAGAAGTCTAAATAAAGGAAATCAAATGAAATCTGGAGATAATTTTACAGTAGTTAATCGTGAAAAAATCAGTTTTGATGCTGATGTTTTTACGCTACTTTATTTACCGATTATCGGTCCAGAAGCACAAACAGCTTATCAACTCATGCGGGTATTGCCTGCAGGGCGGATTTCTCATTTCCTTGAATACCTTAACATGGGGCTTGCTCCATTTACTGAAGTGGTGGATAAACTCTCAGCTCTTGATTTAATCAAGGTTTATGATGGACACCCTGAAATTTCCTTTGTATTGAAGAGTCCTTTGACCTTTGAAGCCTTCTTCAATGACGGATTATACAAGCAATTATTGATTTCTAAAATTGGTCAAGATAGAGTAGATGAACTGGCTAAACAAGTAAATGTTCAAGGGCAAGATTTATCTAAAAAATTCCACGAAGTTTTTGCAATGAGTGACGAGCCTGAAACTAATCAGACACCATCCGAAAAACGCTTTGATATAACATCATTCAAAAACATTATGGATAAGCAAGGTTATCGCTTCGCCAATGAAAATCAGGATACTCTTATCTTATATAGTTTGTCAGACAAGTATCATTTGGACTGGTATCAGCTTTTCAAAGAGGTTGAACAAACAGCAAATGCCAATAAAACATTGAATACAAGTTTACTGTCTAAGAAACTTTCAGGTCAAAAACAAACAGGGCCATCACTTTCAGATTTCCCAACAGCCTTTCAAGACCTTATATTACTGGCGAAAAGTCATACGCCACAGCATTTTATCGAACAAATCAAGGCACAGGCAGGAGGATTTGTAACCAGTGATGAACGCAAGGTTTTATCACATTTAGCTTTAGAGAAAATCCCTGATCAAGTACAAAATATATTGATTCATTATGTACTTGTACAGCAGAAAAATGCGACATTGACTGCTAATTTTGCTGACAGATTGGCAAATGATTGGCAACGCCAGCAAGTCTTTACAGCAGAGCAAGCGGTGCAACGAATATTAGACAGGACAAAAGAGATGGAAGAGAAGGCAAAGTCAAAACCTTCCTATAAATCTCAATCCAAAAAAACTGTCAAACAGGCACCAGAATGGTCAAACGAGACCTATGTCAATACAACAACAGACGAAGAAAAAACACAACTGGAAGCTAAAAAACAAGCATTGCTTGATCAATTAAGAAAGGGGGAATAAATCATGGAATCTATTGGAGATATTTTGAGCAAACGCCCAGAAGTCAAAGGGAACCTTCAATCACTTATGGTTGAAGTAATGAAAAATCAAGATGTTCAAGCATTTATTAAAGAACATGAGATGACAGAAGATCAAATTCAACGCTCTTATTCTAAGTTTTACGAATATGTCAAAGAACTTGAAAAAATTCAAAATAAACAAGAACGTATGATGGATGGGTATCAACCTGTGCTTATCATGAATCATGATTATGCAGATGTCTCTTATGAGACAACAGAAGAATTGGCTGAGCGACAAAAGATTGAGCGTGTACGTCGTCGGGTCAATGTCATTGGTCTGCCTAAAACCTATCGAGACATCACGCTTGAAGATGTCTCTTCTGAAGACAGTAAACGCCTAGAGTTGATTCAGTCTATTGTTAAATTTGCATCAGAACCCACTAAAGAAAAAGGACTTTATCTTTACGGTAACTTTGGTGTAGGAAAGTCTTATATCATGGCTGCCATGGCTAATGAATTAGCCCAAAAAGGAATTTCAACTACCCTTCTGCATTATCCTACCTTTATCTCTGACATAGACTTTAACAATGCCAGAGAAGTAGTCAATGACATTAAGAAAGCACCTGTTCTTGTTTTGGATGATATAGGTGCAGAGATGAACAATGCTTGGGTGCGTGATTCAATCTTGCAGGTCATCTTGCAGTATCGTATGCAGGAG
>WREM01000057.1 GCA_009779335.1 Streptococcaceae bacterium
GCGTCGTAAGATAGGAATGGTCTTTCAAAATCCAGATAATCAGTTTGTAGGAGCGACGGTAGAGGATGACGTAGCCTTTGGGATGGAAAATCAAGGTATTCCACGTGAAGAGATGATCGCTCGCGTGGATGAAGCCCTCCAAGCCGTCAATATGCAAGGATTCAAAGACAAGGAACCTGCTCGCTTGTCGGGCGGGCAGAAACAACGTGTGGCGATTGCAGGGATTATTGCTCTTCGCCCTGAGCTCATCATTCTTGATGAAGCGACTTCTATGCTGGATCCTATGGGATGTGCAGAAATCATGTCCATTATCCGTGAAATTAAGGATAAATATCATTTAACTGTGCTTTCTATCACACATGATTTAGAAGAGGCCTCACATTCTGATCGTATTTTGGTCATGAAAAAAGGAAAAATGATTCAATCAGGAAGCCCAAGAGAGATTTTTGCAAGAGAGGAAAACATGCTGGAATTTGGTCTGGATGTCCCATTTTCAACATCTCTTGTAGAAGAATTGATGGATAAAGGACTGAAAATACCTGAAGAATATTATGACGATGAAGAACTGGCAGATTTGCTTGTAAAGATGTTAGTAAAATAGGATACAGAAATTAAATGATTAAATTTGACAAGGTCAACTATACCTATCAACCCAAGACCCCATTTGCCAGTCGTGCTTTATTTGACATTGATTTGCAAGTGGAATCAGGGTCATATACTGCTCTGATTGGACATACGGGTTCGGGGAAATCAACACTCATTCAACACTTGAATGGGCTTTTGCAACCCACGACTGGGATTGTAGAAGTAGATGAAATTTCCATTACTGCTGAAAGTAAGCAGAAGAATATCAAGCCTGTCCGCAAGAAAGTGGGGGTAATTTTCCAATTTCCTGAGAGCCAGCTTTTTGATGAGACCGTCTTAAAAGATGTGGCATTTGGTCCGCAGAATTTTGGAGTGTCTAAAGAAGACGCAGAAAGAACAGCTAAAGAAAAACTTCTCCTTGTTGGATTATCAGAGGAGGTATTTGAGCGTTCGCCTTTTGAATTATCAGGGGGACAAATGCGTCGTGTGGCTATTGCGGGGATTTTAGCTATGGAACCAGAAGTTTTGGTTCTTGACGAGCCTACTGCAGGGCTTGACCCCAAAGCTCGCATTGCCATGATGGAACTTTTCAAGAGTATTCATGAATCAGGGCAGACTGTAGTCTTAGTGACTCATCTCATGGATGATGTGGCAGAGTATGCAGATTTTGTCTATCTTCTTGAAAAAGGTAAGATGATTAGTCAAGGTCAGCCTAAGCAAATTTTTCAAGAGATAGAATTTCTCAAGGCACATGAACTAGGTGTGCCTAAGGTTACAGAATTTGCTCATAAATTGGCTGAAAAAGGGATGATTTTTGATGAATGGCCAATCACACGCCAAGAATTAGTCACTCATCTTCTTGCATTAAAAGGGGGTGACTGCTGATGAACTCCATGCTAATGGGGCGTTATATCCCTATAGATTCTACTATTCATCGGATGGATCCACGCAGTAAATTATTGGCTTTAATTGGATTTATCATCATTATATTTTTGGCGAACGATTGGGTAGGTTATTCTCTTCTTTTATTCTATACTCTGATGGGGATTGGATTGTCCGGAATCAAACTTTCTTATTTTCTTAAAGGTTTAAGACCTATGCTTGCCTTGATCTTATTTACTGTTCTTTTTCAGATGTTCTTTACACCGGGAGAGCACGTCATTTTCAAATTTTGGATTCTCACGGTTTCAACGGAGAGTCTGATTAATTCAGTTTATATCTTCTTGCGGTTTGTATTAATTATTTTCATGTCTACCTTGTTGACCTTGAGTACCCCACCATTGACACTGGCTGATGGGATTGAAAAAGGACTCTCTCCACTTAATAAAATCAAAGTCCCTGTTCATGAATTAGGATTGATGTTGTCCATCAGCCTGAGGTTTATCCCGACTTTATTAGATGATACAACCATGATTATGAATGCTCAAAAATCTCGTGGAATGGCATTTGGAGAGGGAAATCTTTTACAGAAGATTCGTTCCATTATTCCTGTACTCATTCCCTTATTTGTATCAAGTTTTCGCCGTGCAGATGATTTGGCAGTAGCAATGGAATCTCGTGGCTACCAAGGGGGAGAAGGACGAAGCAAATATCGCCAATTAAAATGGATGCAAAGAGATACCTTTCTACTTGTGTCCCTTCTGGTATTGGCAGGACTATTAATAGGATGGAGTAAAATAAGATGACAGAAAAAGTGATGACACACGCTGACCATGATGAATATCGTGAAAATATTATAAATGTAAAATTGATTGAACCCAGAGATATTGCAAACTTGGAAGATGACACCTATATCTTTTTTGGACGTGCCACCTGCCCCTATTGCCGTAAATTTGTCAAGGAAATACCAAGTATAGAGCAAGACATTTTCTATATTGATACAGAGAATACAGATTTGAATATTGAATTGCAAGCGGTGCGTGACCAGTTCGATGTCAAAACCGTTCCTACATTCATCAAAAGAAAAAGTGATGGAAGTTATAATAAATTAAATCGGGATATTAGACAAAGCATTGCTGAATTTATTGAAGAAAACAAGAATTGAACTTTTGATTTTTCAGTAAAAAATTGTATAAAAATGTTAAAATAGTAATTATTTAAAATTAGAATGGAAAAGTTATGACTAACTGGATTACAAAGCTAGTTTCTCCTGATACTCGATTTGAAGAAACAACGGCATATATGCTCATGGGAAGTAATATTGTTCGTGAAGCAGTAGAAATAGGATTCAAAGAAATACCCATTTCACTTTCTTTAGACGCATATTTTGCTAACGCACCAGATAAAAGAGCTGCTGTTATCGCTTCGCTCCTTGACCCTGTGAAGCCTGGAGACACTGTATTTGTTCAATTTCCCTTCTTTATGCATATTAATTTTCAAGCAGAGTTCTTTTCCTACATCAAAGAAAATCGAAAAGCAAAGGCAGTTGCAATCGTTCACGATGTAATGGAGTATATGTCGGGCAGAACAGATTATAATGTAGATAATAGCTTTGAGTTATCATGGCTGGCCAATAAATTTGATTTGATTATTGCACACAATGAGAAATTTGCAAAGCGTCTTAAGGACGATGAAATAAATTTACCTATGGTTTCTCTTCATCTTTTTGATTATCCTCATGATGCTCCCTTAAAAGAAAAGAGATTCAAACGACAAATCTATTATCCTTCAGGCAGATATGCTGATCATATTGACTATAATGGAAAAACTACCTTGAAAATTATTTCGAAGTTTGAATATGATTTTTCAGATAGACCTAATATTGAGGCTATTGATTCTATGACTTCAAAAGAAATCTTAACCTATATGGATGGTGGGTTTGGATTAGTTAATAGCAACAATATTTCAGAAAATCAATTTCCTGCACAGAGAGAATATTTTCAGTATAATAATCCAACCAAGCTTTCTACTTACATTGCAGCGGGATTGCCATTCATTATTCCAGCGACCTCTGCTCATGTAAATTGGGTGAAAGAAGCAGGTATTGGTTTGGTTGTTGATGATCTTAATGATATAGACGGTATCTTAGATGGAATGACCGAAGAAGACTACGATCAAATGATTGAGAATATCAAACCTTGGCAAAAAGCTATTCGAAGTGGGTTCTTTACACGACGTGCCTTGACATTAGCGTTAAACTCCGTTGAATTAGGGTTTGATGAAGGTTTGATTCAATTCGATTAAAAATAATATATTAGTAATAAGCTTTTACGGGAGTTCTTGACAGCTTTGCTTAAATCTGTTATACTTATAGAGTTGAATTTGCAGCCACAAGATAGAAAGCTCGTCAACATTATCCTTAGTTATCATGTAACCTAAGCTGTAAGGCGAAAAGGATAATGCACGAATTCAAAGCTTGTAATACAGATTCTCCATTATAAAAATCAAAGGAGACATCACATTATGTCACGCTACACAGGTCCATCATGGAAACAATCTCGTCGTTACGGGATTTCACTTACAGGTTCTGGAAAAGAACTTTCACGTCGTAACTATGTACCAGGTCAACACGGTCCAAATAACCGTTCAAAACTTTCTGAGTACGGTTTACAACTTGCTGAAAAGCAAAAACTTCGTTTCACTTATGGAATGTCAGAACGTCAATTCCGTAATCTATACGTGCAAGCCACTAAAATTAAAGGTGGAACACTTGGTTTCAACTTCATGACATTGCTTGAACGTCGTTTGGATAATGTGGTTTACCGTCTAGGTCTTGCGACTACTCGTCGTCAAGCACGTCAATTTGTAAATCACGGGCATATTCTTGTTGATGGGAAACGTGTAGATATTCCTTCATATCGTGTATCTGAAGGGCAAGTAATCACAGTACGTGAAAAATCAATCAAAGTCCCTGCAATCCTTGAAGCTGTTGAAGCAACTAAAGGACGTCCCAACTTTGTATCATTTGATTCAGAAAAATTGGAAGGTTCACTCGTTCGTTTGCCTGAACGTGAAGAAATCAACCCAGAAATCAACGAAGCCCTTATCGTCGAATTCTACAACAAACAAATGTAATAGATTAATACTCAGAATTTTCATAATTCTGAGTTTTTTAATACTTGTGGTATAGTATTAGAATGAAAAGCAGAAAAAATTATGATTTGATTGATTTCATTAAAGTTGTTTTAGCACTATCTATTGTGGGTATACACATGAATGTACCTCTACTGAATTGGATAGGTCGTATAGGGGTTCCCTTTTTCTTTAGTGCTTCTGGCTTTTTCTTTTTTAAGAAATACGATAAAGAAGATAGTCTAGGACAAATTCAACTGCTTAAAAATTATTGTTTAAGGATTTTTAGACTTTGGATTTTTTGGATTATTGTTAACTCTCCTTGGCTATTGTTAGATGTATGGCACAGTCATTTTAAGATGATTTTATTGATTGGTTTTTGGTTGAAACTGATATTATTTGGCTGGATAGAGGTATTTCCTATTGGATGGTTCTTGATTGCCAGTATCTTTGGGATGATTATTGTAACTCAGCTTTTGAAATGTGTAGAACTAAAATACATTATTTTATTGGGTTTAATCATAGAAGTAGGGCTGATTATTTATAATCCTATTCTTGATGCAGGGCTGAGTTTGGGATCATCTGAAACGGCTTTGCGTACTATTTTATATCTGGCACTAGGGTGTATGTTTGCAAGATATGAGATGAAAATTAAAATCCCTCACGCTAGACCCTTATTCTTTATTCTATTATTTTTGAATTTTATAGAATTTAGTTTATTTAATGAAAAGATAGTGAATTTATCATTGATAGGGTTAGTTATTGTACTTTTCTATCTTGCCATGAAATCTGGATTTTCAATGCAAAATGCGACCAATATGAGGAAATTATCCACCTACATCTACCCTGCCCAATCTATCGCTATTCAGCTGTCTGTTTGGGTAATGAGCCATCTTATTCATAAGCCTATTGACTTTATGATGAGCGGTCTATTCATTATCTTCTCCAGCTTTATATTGACAATTGTTCTTATATTTGTCAGTTATTCTCTTATAAGAAGGATGATGAAAGTGTCACGATTAGAGTGGTTGAAATATTCAATGTAATATAAAATAAAAATTCCAGCAAAGCTAGAATTTTATTTTTTTATATCAGGAGAATCTGCCTTGTATTCAGCTTTTACCATATTGTTAATAGGAAGAGAGACAAGTTGTAAAAATTGATTCTTGAATGTTTCAGGGGGTTGGGGGTGTTCTTCGGATAACCATGTAGAAATAATAGCAAAGGCTTGTTTGATAGCAAGCTTAACCAAAAAAGCCTGAGAAAGACCATTCCTTTCTTCGTTTATGATGAGATAAGGAATGACCCAATTTGCATACTGGGCTTCCAAATAACGTTCCCATGAAGGATCCATCGAAGTGGTATAAAGGGTACGTAGCCACTCTCGATGTTTGTAGAGTAAAGGAAGAACCTCGTTAGCAAAGATGACTAAAGGAGATTGGCCTACTGTAGGTTCGAACTGTTGCAGAACATCTATGATTTCAGAGGTAATTTCCTTATGAATATCTTCTATAATATCTTCTGTATTTCGATAATGCTTCTTATAGATGGTTTGTCTTGAAACACCGGCTTCCTTTGCGATTTCAGATAGGGTAATACTTGATTTTTGTGGATATTTCAAAGCCATTCTGAAATAAGCGTTGATGATTTTTTCTCTTGTTCCTAATACCATAATGATAGTATTATATTAAAAAATTGACATATTGTCAACTTAAATTATTCTAATTCGTATTTTAATAGTATTTTGTAAATAAAAAGTTGACATCATGTCAACTTTTTTTGCTTGAATTAATAAGAAAATAAGAGTAGTATAGAAAAGTATTATTAAAATATTATTATTGTAAATGGAGAAATTATTTATGAATTGGAAGAAATTAGGAATTTTACCTCTTGCGGTATTGATTCCAGCAGCAGTGTTTTATTTTTCAACGCATTCTTTGGATCAAATGCAGAACGCAACGTCAGCCTCAGACATTAAAATATTGGTTGTCAATAATGACAAAGCCGTTGAGTCAAATGGAACAAAAGTAAATGCTGGGCAACAAGTTATTGATAAATTAAAAGACAATAAACAGTTCAAATGGGAATTTGTTTCACAAGATCAAGCAACAAAAGCATTGAAAGATAACTCTTCACTGATGTCGCTTGAAATTCCACAAGATTTTTCAAAGAATACAGCAAGTTTATTGGATAAAAATCCACAACAAGCTCAACTTAATATCAA
>WREM01000058.1 GCA_009779335.1 Streptococcaceae bacterium
TCAAGAGTTTTAACAATAAATCTCTTAAAAAAACTGGCTAAAAATCCATCAAATGTATGATCAAAATGCTCTGCGATCTTACCGTAAAACTCTTGCGATTCTTGTTCATGATTGTGCTGATGATTCATTCTTTATTATTTCCTTTGATAAATGAGATAGTCTCCATTGTTATAGATTAGTTTGTAATTATTTACTAATACTTGGGGAACAGTTGCAGTAAGAGAATTTCCATATTTGTTGATATAAATTTGACTTATGGTCTTTGTTAAGCTACTTTTTGGTAAAAGCGGAAATTTATCTAAGGCTGTATTTTTTACATTGTATATGACAAATTCAGTTTTCTTATCTGCCATATAGCGTAACCGCTCTAAAGGCATTTGAGGAAATTGTTCTTGAACAATATTGGTTTGAAGAAAGTATTTGACATTAGGGTTCACGTTTAATTGATTATAAAATCCAGTTTCAAGTCCATCATATTGTAAAAGCGTAATTTGACTGTCTTGGTTGTGTTGTATGATTTTTGCCTTGATGTCTTGTACCTGTTGAATCGATTGGATAGTAACGGGTGTAGCTCTTAAACTGAAGATAACAAGTAGAATCCCTATAACACTGGTTAAATGTCTGTTCATCTGAGGATATTTCTCTTCTAAAATCCATAGCCCCATAACCATTCCTAACCAGATAAATGAATGGAAAATAAAGTAATAATAACCAAAGCCTGTCGCCTGATAACCAAAATAAACACCTGAAACTCCAATAAATAGTGAAGCGAGCAAAACAGAAACATTGTACTTTCTTGCAAGAGTAATTATCCCAATAATGATAAACACAAAAAACAAAAATTCATAGGGATTGGTGAACCAATCTGTCATGAAATTATTACTAATGTTCATTATCGTATTAATTTTTGAAGCTTTCGGGCGATAATATTGAGTATTTAATGTCCAGTAATTATAAAATAAATTGCTTAAACTACTATTCCTAATGAAATAAAACAACGCAGGAATTGAAACGGTTAAAAAACCCAAAAGGCTGGTTATTATTGCAGAAAATAGCTCTCTAAATTTTCTATTAATGCTAAGATTTACCCCAATATATAGGAAAAAACCTAACCAAAAACCTATGAATGAAAATTTTGTCCAAAATGCTAAACCTAGGAATAAACCTTGAATAAAGTAATCTACTCCTTTAATCTGATACCCTTTAACTATATAACGCAACATAAGGTAAAGTAATATTGTAATTAGAGGGCTTAGTAATTCTTCGGGGGAGCCACCTTGATAAATATCTGTAAATATAAAGACAGCTGCTACTAATGCAAGATATTTGTGTTTAATATCAAAACATTCAATGATTTTCTTTGCAAAAATTAAATGTACAACTAAAGCGAGATATTCGATGATGAATAATCCAATGAGCGATGTTTTAGTTGCAATAACAGAAGAAAGAATCGCTCCTATTCCATAAATGACATAGAGCACAATCCCACGCTGATCAAATATATCTTTATATAGAATCTGATGGTCAAAAAACATTGATTTGGAGAGTACCCATGTTGCCATTGTATCACCCCATGTATTTGTAAAATATAAAAAACTATTGAGCGAATTAACGGACAAAACTATAAATGCTAAGAAATAAACGGAAATTAAAGCATAGTTTACTCTTCTCTTCTCTTCTCTTCTCTTCTCATTAGTTCTCCTCTTGGACATTATGATTCTTACCTTTCCGTCTCTTCAAAATAAATTTCCCTACACATTCAATGTGATGAGTTTGTGGGAATAAATCTACAGGTTGGACTTTCTCTAGTTGATAACCCATCTCTTCAAATCTGACCACATCACGAGCGAAAGTCGCTGGATTACAGGATATGTAGATGATGCTTCTTGCTCCTGTAGCTGTTGCTGCATTGATAAAGGCCTCATCCAATCCCTTACGAGGTGGATCAACGAAGATGACGTCAGGCTTTATCCCGTTATCAATCCATTCTGGCATGACTTCTTCTGCTGAACCCACTTGATAGTTAGCATTATCAATATTATTTACTTGTGCATTATTGTTGGCATCTTCTACTGCTTGCCTAACAACTTCCATACCATAAACTTTCTGAACCTCGTCAGCAATGGCTAATCCAATGGTTCCAATTCCTGAATAAGCGTCAATGATCGTATCAGTGTTTCTCAACTCAGCATATTCATAAGCAATCTGATAGAGTTTTTCTGCCTGCTCTGTATTGACCTGATAAAAAGCTCGAGCAGAAATTTGAAATGTTTTATCTAGCATGGAATCGGTGATATAATCTTGACCAAAAATCGTGTGCATTTCTTGCCCTAAAATCGAATTCCCGTTTGATGTATTGACATTTAATAGAATAGATTTTATGTTGGGGAATTTTGCACAAATGGATGTTTTTATCTCTTCTAGCTTGGGAAAATTCTTGCTTGTAAGAACAAATATAAGCATGATTTGACCTGAGTAATGACCTCGCCGAACTACGAGATTGCGTATTAATCCAGTTCTTCTTTTCTCATCATAAGCAATCACTCCATGTTCACGCAGTAAATCACGGACAAATAATATAAGGCGGTCAATCTCTGA
Organism: Streptococcaceae bacterium; assembly: GCA_009779335.1. Classification (GTDB taxonomy): domain Bacteria; phylum Bacillota; class Bacilli; order Lactobacillales; family Streptococcaceae; genus Lactococcus. The sequence goes on from WREM01000058.1 coordinate 2,599, forward strand.
ATTTTGAATGTAAAAGTTTTCAATAGGGATTAAATCATGAGAATTTTTTCTAAAGAATCCTGTTTCCAAACGCCCATTGATTTCACGAACGGGAACTTGTGCTTTATTCCGATAAGAAAGTGGGCTTCCCATACCAATGGTATCATAAACTCCGACAGCTTCTCTTTTAGCAATTTTTCTTAGAAGATGAATCACCTGATTTTTCTTGAATTTTAATTGCTCAGTGTACTGTAAATGGCCTAAATCTGCGATACCCGTTCGTAAATAATCTAAATCAAGGCTTTCCACACGATGAATGGATTTTTTTATGAAATGCTCTACACGCCCAAAACCAAATGTTTTACCTATTTTAGTGATACGCATATTTATCCGTTCTTCAGGCAGTGCATTTTCTACAAAGAAAATGAAGGAATCAATTTTTGCAATCCCTAAACCTTCATGGCTGAGGTCAATGATTTCCACCTCATAAATCTGATTTTTCTTGAACTCTTGCATACTAATAGTATAACAAAAAAATTAAGCAATAGTGTGCTTGATTTTTGAATATAGTCTTTAAAATTTCATCATTAGAAATTATTTATTAGTCTTACTTTTTTTACCTTTGAAAGCTACAGCAAATCCTACCAATACAACTCCAACTGCAGAAATGAGTGTAATTGTTTCTGTATCGCCCGTCTTAGGAAGTTCTGGTTGATGAGCTGATGTTGATGAAGTGGATTTTGATGTTGATGTGCTTGAAGCCCCTGATGTAACTGGTGTTGATGAAACAGGTGGTGTGCTTGAACTTGGAGGGGTAGTTGTATCTTGAGTCCATTTAGCATATAATGTGATATCTCCTGTAACTGCTGTACTGAAATCATATGCTGTTGTGCAAGAGGCGTCTGTATACCATCCACCAAATGTATATCCAGGTTTAGTTGGAGGTGTAGGTTGAGTGACTTGATCCCCACTATAAACAGTTTGTGATGGAACAGAAGATCCACCTTGGCTATCAAAGCTAGCAGTAAATGCTACACGTTGCCATACATAAGTTTCAGCAAGAGATCCGTTATAACTTGTCATGAAAGTTGGAGAATCCCAGATTGTTGTTCCTGTTGGATGTGTGACAGTACCAGTAGAAACATTTTGCCAATTACCTGTATTTACAGCATTCACTGGAATTGAAGATAGATATGTTGAAGCTCCATCAAACGTTGAAGGATTTCCAGTGAAAGTGAATTTTGGTCCAATTTTTAATGTAAAGTCTGTGATATCACTTGTGAATGTTGAAGGTACAGATAGAGTTGTTGCATCTGTAGGTACTCCTGCAAAGTTAAACATTCCCAAGAGCGATGAAGCGTTTGAGGTATCAAAACTTGAAATATCAAGATAAGAGAGGTGTTGCATCCCACCGAACATTCCAACGAAAGTTTGTCCTTGAGAAGTATCAAAGTTACTTAAGTCTAATGAAGTAAGGGGATCTCTACTGAACATTTGATCAAAAACAGTATTTTTTGAGGTATCCAATGATGAAATGTTTAATGAAGTGAGTGCTCTGTCATTGGCAAACATCCATGACATATTTGTTCCGTTAGAGGTGTTAAAGTTTGAAAGGTCCAAAGATTGCAAATTAGTCATCATTTGGAACATCCCAACAAAGTTTGTAGCTTGAGCTGTTGTAAAGTTAGAAACATCAACAGAAGTCAAGGAACTACAGTTATAGAAAAATTGATAGAAACTTGTCAAATTTGAAGTATCTAAATAGGTAAGATTCGTAATTTCTTTAAGACCTGAGAAATCTCTGAACATTTGTGGTTGATTCCCTGCTGCTGCCACAACTGGTCCATCAAAGATGATTTGAGTTAAATTAGGTTGACTTGCAGCTCCTCCAGGTATAGAGGCATTAAACATATTACGGAAGCTTGCTCCGTTAGTAGTCCCTGCTGAGATATGAGCGATTCCTGTAGCATCATCATAAGTGACAGTACATGTTCCCCAAGCAAAAGTTGTTACAGTTTTTGGTTGAGTAGTAGATTTTGCTGCAGGTGTTTGTGCAACTGCTTGGCTAACTACTGTCTTAGCTGATGTAGCCATATCTGATGAGGCTTGTACCATAGAAGAAGCTTCAGTTGATGAAGAATCTCCAATTGCCACTGCTGATGAAGATGAATCTGTTGTAGCAGGGGCAGAGACAGAAGGTGCTGTTGTAGAAGCAACAATAGATGATGATGATGTTGCTGGAGCAGAACTGCTGACTTGTGTTGTAGTATTAGCAGTTACTGTATCTGCGGTAACTGTAGAAGCAATAGGTGCTACTGCTTGTCCTAATAATAGCAGAGTAGCAATGGAAGTATAAATTCCATTTTTTGATAATTTCATTTTTGGTCTCCTAATGAATTTTGATAGTGTATGACATACATACATACATACATACATACATACAATTATACTCCTTTATCTTTTATTAAGCAAACATTAAAAAATCGTTAATTTGAAATATTTTTTCAACAAAAAAGAATAGATTCTCTATTCTTTTCGTATTAGATCATTTTGCACCAAATACTTTTGATTTATCTAGTATTTGATCATTTTGATGTTGATTATAATAATCAGTTAAATCTTGAGGGACTGTCGGAGGCTTAGGATTAAAACCTTTCAAGTCTGATAAGGCATTGTTATCAAAAGGTGTTAAAGTCGGAAGTTTGAATCCTGTTGTCACGTCATGCGACATAGGTTGTCCTGTGTATTGGAAAGGTGTGATATTTAATCCGTTATTCATGACTGCAAGCGTATTATTCAAGAGATAGACACGCATATTATTTTCAGCTTCTATAGGTGTTGCTGTAATATAATATTTTCCTGACATATCAGGTGAGCCTAGCCAAACACTTGTGGAGACTCCTGTGGTTGTTGCTGCCATCCAAGCGTCAGGTGAGCCATTGCTCCTTGCGGGTTCGCTTGCTGTATCAGGGAAATTGGATAAACCAGATTTTGTGGCAAATCCGCCTGCCCATTGTGGTTGAGCAGCTAAAGGTTCTGATCCGTTTGCCAAGGTTACATTTTGTAATAGCGACGTTAAATTCCGAGCGGTCGATGATGACATTGCTCTTTGTGACGTTGGCTTATCTAGAGTAAGATTTTGCCCATTGACTGTGATTGATTCTATGGCTGTAGGTTGTACACGCACTCCATCATTTCCTAAGGCAGAGTAAGCGGACGCTTCCTCTAATGTTGAAATATTATAAGAAATGGAATCGGTCTGATTATATGAAGGCTGACTTAATCCTAGAGGTCGCATGATAGAGTTTTTTTGCTCATCTGTCGTCATGTTAAAGGCTTGAAGAGCGGCAGAGTTCAATGAGGCCCCTAATGCAAATCCTACATTGACAGGACCATAGTTGACTCCACCATAGTTATTGAGAGGGGCTCCTCCTGCATACTGAGTTGCATTCCCATTCATTGTAGAACCTGTGCTGATATAGCCGTATTCGAGGGCAGGTGCATAATCTAACAGTGGTTTAATGGTTGATCCAGATGAACGTTCAGAAGAGACAGGTAATAAAGGATTTTCTGAATTTGTTGCTAGACCTAAAATATGCCCTGTCTTTGTATCTACTACTGAGATGGCTGTTAATAGCCCCGGCTCCATCGTATCATTAGATACACGCTGAGCATTAGGTAGATTTTGATGAGCAATTTCATTAAGTTGGTCTAGTTGCCCTTTATCAGCATAAGTTTTGATTACCACATCTGCATTAGCAGGTAGAAAAAGTTGAGAAACTTCATTCTGTACTTGACTAACATAGGGTTGATAGGCAACAGGCACACCCTGCAAATCACGATTTTCTAATTTGAGTTTTGTTTTTACTGCTTGAACTGCATCATCATATTCTTTGGAAGTAATAATTCCTTTGTCTTTCATTACTCCAAGGACTACAATAGCTCTGTCTTTTCCATGTGTATCAAAATTGATGACATAATCTGATGGGGATTGCCCCAGTCCCACAACATAGGCAATCTGTGCTAGATACAGAGGATCTTTCGAGTTTTGGTTAAATTGACTGCTGAATAAAGAATTCCATGCTGCATTAACTCCTATTGTTCCATTGGTTAATCGCAAACTGTCAATGTATGAAGTAA
>WREM01000059.1 GCA_009779335.1 Streptococcaceae bacterium
TATACGAAGAATTGTCAACTTATTTTACATCATCAGCTAAGATTGGCTTATTACACGGGAAATTGAAGAATGCTGAGAAAGATCAAATCATGCAAGCATTCAAGTCTAAAGAGCTGGATATTTTAGTCTCAACAACAGTTATTGAAGTTGGGGTCGATGTACCCAACGCCACAGTAATGGTCATCATGGATGCAGATCGATTTGGGCTTAGTCAACTTCATCAACTCCGTGGACGTGTTGGGCGTGGTTCAAAAAAATCTTATGCCATATTGGTTGCCAATCCCAAGACAGATTCAGGAAAAAATCGAATGACCATCATGACTCAGACGCAAAATGGATTTACACTGGCAGAAGAAGATCTGAAAATGCGTGGATCAGGAGAGATATTTGGTGTTCGTCAATCTGGAATTCCAGAATTTACAGTCGCCGATATTGTCAATGACTATAATATACTTGAAGTGGCACGACAAGAAGCTGTGGATGTGTTCAAGAATCACCAACAAGTAGAAAATAAAAAGCTCATCGAAAGCTTAGATGATATGGATGGATTTGATTAATGGACAAGTTAAATCAATTAATAGATGAAACATGGAGCTTTCATCAAAAATTAAAAAAAGACAAGGAAACAAAAGACATTCTTGTCCCAGATTCTATGCCTTTATTGTGGCTTGGAAATTTTGAGGATTATAAGAAATCAAACTTAAAAGTGGTTACCTTAAGTAAAAATTCTTCTTATGCAGAGTTTGGAGAGAATAATCGCTTTGAAAAAATGGATTACCTCTCACAACTCACAAGTCTTACGGATAAAGACAGAGACAGAGACATCTATATCAATCAACTGAATGATTATTTATCACCCGAGTAAATGGTTTAACCCCTTATCAAAAATTATCCGATTTTTCGATGCAGACTATACAGGAAAGTCGAATTCAGCTATTCACACAGACTTCTTTACTCCTATCCCCACTCATCCAGTGTGGCCGGGATTAAAGGATAAACAGAAACATTTCCCCATGCAGTACCCCAGACTTTTAGACATCTTGTCTCCGGACATTATTGTCACTTCTTTAAGTATGAAAAATGTGAAAATTCTACTTGAAAATATTGGAGAACAATACACAGAAATATTTTCAAAAGAAGAGCCTAATAAATCAGCAAAATACATTAAAGCTTACAGAATAGATGGCAAGCTAACGGTCATCAATGGTCGTAATTTTCAAGGGACATATTTTGGAGGGATGTCATCAGAATTTATCAAAGAATGTATGGATGAGATTAGGGCATTGCTCCAATAAATAATGAAATAAAAAAGAGATGGTACTTTATCTCTTTTTTATTTTCCTAAGCAGAACTGACTGAAGAGCTGTGTGATGAGTTCATCAGGTGCAGCATCTCCTGTGATTTCTCCTAAAATCTGCCAACAGCGTGTCATATCCACTTGTAATAAATCAACAGGCTGACCTAGAGATAGTCCTTGATTGACTTCTTTGAGTGCTTGTAGAGCTTGTTCTACTAGGATAATATGACGTGTGTTAGAGAGATATGTGGCATCTTTTTCCTCTTGTACAAGACCAGATTCAGAGAAAAAGAGTGTGTTAATCTGTGTTTCTAACTGGTCAAGATTTTGATTTTTCAGAGCAGAAACACGAATATAATCAGAGGGAATCCCAGCAATGTCAATTTGTTGGGGTAAATCGGTCTTGTTGAGAATGATGATACGATTGGAGTTGTTAGACATCTCAATCAATTCTTTGTCTTCATTTGTGAGAGGCGATGAAGCATCAAGCACTAACAAAACCAAATCAGCTTCTTGTAAGGTCTGTTTACTGCGTTCCACTCCAATTTTTTCAACTACATCCTCTGTTTCACGGATTCCTGCAGTGTCAATCAAGTGTAAAGGCACGCCTGCAATATTGGCGTATTCTTCGATAATGTCCCTCGTTGTCCCAGCAATATCTGTAACGATGGCTTTCTCTTCACGGAGCAGTTGATTGAGCAAGCTTGATTTCCCTACATTTGGACGACCGATAATGGCTGTCTTTAGTCCCTCACGAAGAATTTTTCCACGAGAGGCAGTAGCCAAAAGATTTTCTAATAAATTCTCAAAATGTTTGGTTTTCTCAAGAACCATATTCGAGGTGACTTCCTCGACATCATCGTATTCTGGGTAATCAATATTAACTTCAACCTGTGCCAATGTTTCCAAAATTTCTTGACGAATGGTATTGATTAAATCAGATAAACTTCCGTCTAATTGTTTGACCGCATTATTTGCTGCTTTATCTGTCTTTGCACGAATAAGATCCATGACAGATTCAGCTTGTGCCAAGTCAATCCGCCCATTAAGAAAGGCACGTTTTGTAAATTCACCGGGTTCAGCCAGTCTTGCTCCGTTGCGTAGCAGGACTTGCAGAATTTCTTGAGTGACAGCAATTCCGCCGTGTGTGTTGATTTCTATAATATCTTCTCGAGTAAATGTGCGTGGTGCACGCATAAGAGAAAGCATAACCTCATCAATCAGAGTGTCATTCTCTACAATATGCCCATAATTAATGGTATGGCTTTCCATAGTAGAGAGTTCTTTTCCCTTAAAGACTTTGCCTACAATTTTTAGAGCATCAGTCCCGGAAAGACGGACAATGGCAATAGCCCCTTCTCCTAAGGGTGTAGAAATAGCAGCAATAGTATCAAATTCTTGTGTTAACATATTACAATTTTACCTTATTTCCCCATAAAAGTAGTAAAATAAATCTATGAGACTGGATAAATTCTTAGTAGAAACAGGACTAGGGTCACGCACAGAGGTAAAGAATCTTTTGAAGAAAGGCTTAATCACTGTCAACCAAAGCCTTGTCAAGGAAGCAAAACAACAAATTGATGAACATGCTGATGTGGTTGAATATGATGGGAAGCCATTGATTTATCAAGAATTTTATTACTATATGCTTAACAAACCTGCAGGAGTAGTCTCAGCAACACAAGACAATAGAGATAAGACAGTCATTGAATTATTATCCAAGGAAGATTATCGAGCAGATCTATTTCCTGTGGGAAGACTGGACAAGGACACCGAAGGTCTACTTCTGCTTTCTAATGATGGGATTTTAGCTCATGATTTACTCAGTCCAAAGAAACATGTTGATAAGGAATATTTTGCTCAGATAGAAGGTTTAGTGACTCCTCAAACTATTGATGGGTTTGAAAAAGGGCTAAAGCTTAAATCAGGGGAAGAAGTAAAGCCGGCACAGTTGACTATCATCGAAACAGATGATGAAGCTCAAAAGAGTAAAATCAGTCTGATTATCCATGAAGGTAAATTTCATCAAGTCAAGCGAATGTTTGAGGCGGTAGGGTTGAAAGTTATTTATCTTAAACGTCTGAGAATGAAAAATCTAACCCTTGATAAACGTTTGGAAAAAGGACACTATCGTCCACTGACGAATGAAGAAATAAAAGATTTAAGAAATGAGAAAGAGAGCAAATCATGACAACCACAGTTTCAATAAAAGATTTAACCGTACAATTTGAAGATAAGAAAATATTAGATGATTTATCCATTGATTTTCAAACGGGGGAGATAGTAGGACTGATTGGGCCATCAGGTGCAGGAAAATCAACCTTTATCAATGCGATGATAGGAATGATTAAGGTAAATAGCGGGCAGGTCACCTTATTTGATACGCTCATGCCTAATCGTCCAATCATGAATCAAGTAGGATATATGGCCCAATCCGATGCCCTTTTTCCAGAATTGACCGGACGAGATAATTTAGAATTTTTCGGTGCTTTACAGGGATTATCGAAAAAAGATTTATCAGAGAAGATGAATAAAGCAGCAGAATTGGTTAACTTAACTGACCAGTTGGACAGAAAAATCTCACAGTATTCAGGTGGGATGAAACGTCGTCTGAGTTTAGCCATCGCTCTGCAAACAGATGCCCCATTAATCTTACTGGATGAACCCACAGTAGGGATTGATCCTGAATTAAGACAGGAAATATGGCAAGAATTAGACCATCAAGCCAAACAAGGTAAGACTATACTGGTCACTACCCATGTCATGGATGAAGCAGAAAAATGTGATCAAGTCTTGCTTTTGCGAGAAGGGAAATTTGTCGCACAAGGAAGTCCCTCACAACTGAAAGAAAGATATGCCGTTCAATCTATAGAAGAAGCCTTTATTGCAGCAGGAAAGGAGTTGTCTCATGAGAATTAAATCCATTGTTAAACGTATTTTATTGCAACGTCGTGGGGATAAACGCAGTCTTGCTCTTCTCTTTCTTGCCCCTTTAATCATATTGACCTTACTTTACTTTCTATTACAAGTGCCATCTGATGTTAAATTTCGTTTAGGATTAGACAATCAAACCAGTCAGGCGACTTCAACATCAATGATTGCCAGTCAACTGGAAAAAAGTGATAAATTTGATGTGATCAAGGTGACTGATAATAGCAGACAAACAGTCAATGATAAAAGCCTAGATGCTGTACTTGTCGTCAAAGATAATAAACTGGATGTGACTTATACCAATAGAGACACAGGAAAAACTCAACAAATGTTTGCTCTCTTATCAAGATACGTACAAGCAGGACAAGAACAGAAATTGACAAATGTTCCGACCAATCGAATGACTCCACTTTCTCCACCAACCATAGAACAGCACTATCTTTATGGGGATTCATCTACTAATCTCTTTAAGAATCTTGCTCCTATTCTTGTTGTTTTTTTTGTCTTCTTCTTTGTTTTTCTTATTTCAGGAATATCATTGGTCAACGAGCGAACCAGTGGAACGCTTGGACGTATGCTCATCACACCCATCAAGCGTTACGAGATCGTGACAGGGTACAGTTTATCCTATGGTCTATTAGCCGTTGTACAAACTATTCTTGTTCTTCTTTGGACTCATTTTGTATTAGGCATGCAAATTCTTGGTTCTTTTGCATGGGTCATTGTCATTAATTTACTGATTGCCTTAATTGCCCTTTTGTTAGGTCTCTTGCTTTCGGCTTTGGCAAAAACGGAATTTCAATTTGTACAGCTCATTCCTATTGCCATTGTCCCTCAATTTTTCTTTTCGGGATTAATCAATGTAGATACCATGCCGGCACCTATGCAATGGTTGGCACATCTCATGCCACTCTACTATGGGGTAGATGGTTTACAGAGGGTTATTAAACAGGCACAAGGCTTCTCGGCCATTAGTTTTGATTTATTGATTTTGATTCTTATTGCAGGCTTGCTTTATATGTTGAATGTCCTTGCACTAAAAAATCTTCGTCGGACTTAAAATGAAATGATATAATAGAAGAAAAGTAAATAGAGGGGTCATAATGGAGAATCTAAAGCAAGAGGCAGCGATAAAAGCAGCGGAATTTGTAAAAGATGGGATGATTGTTGGTTTGGGTACAGGATCAACGACAGCATTCTTTGTTCAAGAATTGGGACGTCGCATGAAAGAAGAAAGTCTTCAAATTACGGGTGTAACAACATCTTCACAGACCAGTCAACTGGCTCAATCTCTCAACATTCCATTGAAAGACATTGATCAAGTGGGAAAAATTGATCTAACGATTGATGGTGCAGATGAGGTAGATAGCCAACTCAATGGTATTAAAGGTGGCGGTGCAGCACTTCTTATGGAGAAAATTGTGGCAACATACTCCACAGATTATATGTGGATCATTGATGAGAGCAAATTATCTGAATGCTTAGGTGCTTTTAAACTTCCGGTTGAAGTCATTCCATATGGATCTGATCAGCTTTTCAAACAGTTTGAAAAGCAAGGCTATACTCCCAGTTATCGTACAGATGAAAAAGGTCAAAAACTGGTGACAGATATGCAACACTATATTATTGATTTAGATTTGAAGAGCATTGCAAATCCAGAAAAATTAGCCCAGAAACTTGATCAAACAGTTGGTGTGGTCGAGCACGGACTCTTCAATAATATGGTTAAAAAAGTGATTGTCGCAGGACAATCAGGGATTCAAATATTAGAAAAGTAAAATGTTTCACGTGAAACATTTTATTATTCGTACGCTTATTCAAATGACATAAAATTTGATAAAATAGATAGAGGTTTCAACTCAAAAATAATGAACGTGATAGGAAATAAAAGTGAAAAAATTTAACTTCAGTAAACTACTTATAACAGCATTAATCATTCTTGTTACAGCTATTTTAGCAGTCATTATTTCTGTACAAAATTATAAAAATCACCGTCAACCATCAGTCATGACTCAAATGATAAATGATGGGACAGGTTGGGTAGACGGGTTCGTTGGTGCTCCTATTCGCTATGTTCAGGACAAGAGCAATCAAATAGATGATATGCTTCATGCCTATCAACAAAACGAAAGCCTTAAATCAGAATTGGTGGCCAGTCAGCCTGACAAAGATAAGCTTGATGCTATTCAATCAGAAAACAAACAACTCAAAGATGCACTCAAACTCAAAGACACGTTGACCAATTATGACACAATTTCTGCGACGGTCATTTCAAGAGATCCTAATTCATGGGATGATACACTCACAATAAACAGCGGGAAGCAAGATGGCTTAGTTGATAATATGGTTGTCATGGCTAATGGAGGAGTGATCGGACGTATCAGTCAAGTCAATCAAAACAGCTCAAAGGTCGCTCTATTTAA
>WREM01000060.1 GCA_009779335.1 Streptococcaceae bacterium
AGCCAGCTTAGAGGAAAAATCTAATCATCCTCTAGCCAAGATTATTAAAGCGGAACATACTTTATCTGTTAAAAATATCAAAGAAATTTCAGGGCAAGGCTTATCAGGAATTATTGAGGGAAAGCGTTACTATGCTGGGAATGCCAAGCTCATGAATGCTATTGGGATTGCAGTAACTCAGGCAAAAAACACAGTAGTTTATGTGGCGGATGAGAATCAATTATTAGGAGTTGCCACTTTCAAATCACTTATCAAAACAGGTAGTCAAGAGGTTGTTCAAGATTTGCAATTAAAAGGAATACAAACGGTTATGTTAACAGGAGATAATGCTCAGTCAGCCTCTCTCATTCAAAAACAGCTAAAATTAGATAAGGTTATGAGCGATTGCTCCCCTGAGGATAAAGCAAGAATTGTCCAAGAGACACCTTATGCCATGATGGTTGGAGATGGAATAAACGATGTAGTCGCTCTTGCAAGTTCAACAATAGGAATGACTATGGCTACTGGATCCGATATAGCTATGGAGGCAGGAGATGTGACTGTCATGGGAGGTCATATTCAACGTGTATCAGACTTCTTTCTAATAGCAAGTAAAACAATGAATAAGATCAAACAAAACTACTTTTGGGCATTTATTTATAATGTGATAGGCATTCCATTAGCAGCATTTGGCTTGCTTAATCCTATGTTTGCAGCGGCAACCATGAGCTTATCCTCTGTCAGTGTTATCCTCAATTCATTACTATTGAGCCAAGCAAAAATAAAAAAAGCTGACTAGTCAGCTTTTTCTATTCTATTTTTTAATTGTGCCACTTCATTTTTTAGTGCAACTATCTCGGCGGATAGGTCAGGTGAATTTTTGTGTTTTTGCATATTTTTGGAAAAGAGATAGATTCCTAAAATAAGCAAAACAGTAATAAGTAGGAAACCAACCATTCCAAACCCCATAAATCCTCCAGTATAGAGATTTCCAAACATCATGGATTGATGCGTGGAACACCAGCTATTAGTGTAATTAGTATTGTACATCATAAGATTTCCTCCTTTATATAAGCTTATTATACTCCTAAAAGAAATGGGAAGCAAGAAAAATTATGCCTTTTTTCTATATTTCTTTCTAGTCAAAAGATCATAAAAAATGAAAAGGAGAATACCTGATATAAATGCAACAATTCCAATTTTCAAACCTTGGGGGAAGAAATCGAGTGTTAGAGTATGGTTACCTGCAGGAGCGTCGACTTTCATGAATCCATTTTGGGCGGGTTGAATATTGACTGACTTGCCATCGATTTGAGCAGTCCAGCCCTTGTCATAAGGAATAGTGAGGAACATTTGGCCAGTTTCTTTAGCTTGATAGGTCATTTTTGCACCGTTTTTAATGGTCTGGCTTTGCACGGGATTTGATTTGAGTTGTGACATCGCTTCTTGATAAGCTTGCGTATCCAATGACCAAAAAGATGTGGTATCAAAGGAAACTTGATTGTTCTGTGGGAAAGAGAGAATGACTTTGATTTTTGTAGGTTGTTCATAATAACCCAAATTGAAAAATTGTCCCACATCATCAGAATTCATCCAATAGGTTTGACCATTGACAGTAACATTTGTAGCATGGGAGTTGCTGTTTCCATAAATAACATTTGGGACGGTGATATAGGCTTGACTGTGAGCAGGAGTAGTTAAGGTATAAGTGACAGACACACCAGTATTCTCTGCTTTTGAAGTAAGTGTGATATAACCTGCTACACCAGTAATAGCATCATCTGTATGCTCACTTGTAGTATAGAACTGTTGGAAGTAGGTCTGTGAGGAATGAGTAAGAGCATTGAGGAAATTAGTCTGATTCTGAATGGTTGCTTTGGTGTCGGATAAGGATAAATCGGCTAATTTTGCATCTTTATATTGTTCAGGGACAAAGATGCCTATACTTTGAGCATTTTTATTTTCATAAAGATTTGGTATAGGGGCAGTGTTGAACCAAGCAGGATTAAACCCATATTTAGAAGGTTGATTTTGATTGATATTATATTTTACCCCAAAAATAGAGTCTAAAGGTAATGTATTTCCTGCATATCGAAGATTGAGGAAGGTAGCATCTGTATGGAAGCCAAGATTTTGCATGACCAGACTGGAATTACTATTACGTACAGAAGAAAATTGCGAAATACTATTATAATTATATTTCATGCCATCATTTGCTGTATCGGCATAAGTGTTTTCAGTTCGTACCAAATCAGACCCTGTCAGAAGATTAACTTTCTTGGCAAGTGGATCAATGAAACTTGCTTGAGTATTATAATAATCTCGTCCTGCAAATCGCCATTGATTTTGAAGCCCGAGGAGTTGATAATAGTCATTAATCCCTGCTTCACTAATCATAAAAATGGAAATTAAGAGAAGAACAGTTTTGGAACCTACCCATTTTCTCTTTTTGACAAGAGCAAAGAAGAAATAAGAAAGAAGAAAAAGTAAAGTCAATAAAATATTAATCAACTGAACGTAACCATAATGTCCCACAATAAAAGTGGCAGTAAATCCAGCAGCAAACAAAAGAAATACAATGATGAAATGCCATATCTTCAATTCATTGAATCTAGAAACTGCTTCTAATGCCATTATTATAATGAGGAGAGAAAATAGGAAGGAGTAGCGATGCAAGAACATATTTGGGGAGTGCATTCCTTGCCAAAATAAGTCTAAAGGTTGTAAGTAAAAGGAAGCAATAAGGATACCTAATAATAATAGAAAGGCAAATTTACTGTACCATTGAATAGAGCGAGTAAAGAAGAAAAGGAGAGCTAATACTAAGGGAACAAGTCCAATATAAATCATAGGGATTGCATGAAACTGTGTCGTGTCATAAACACCGATAAAGTTTTTCGCCAATAAGTCTAAAGGCTTTGAATTATCAGTGAATAACCCACCAATATGCGAAAGAGCATTGCTGTTATTAGCTTTTAAATCTAAATACATAGGTAAAAGCATAATCAAACTGGTCATTCCAGAAAGTGCAGAAGTGATGGCGAAGTCAAAGAATTTTCTCCAAGACCAATCTGAAAAAGTGGAACGAACAAAGAAATAGAGAACGAGAAAGAGTGCAATCATAAATCCAAAATAGTAATTTTGAATAAACAGGAGGGTTAAGCTGATAAAGTAGAGTTTACGTTTCCCTAAATCCTGCAAAGAATGCAACCCCCACAGAATCAATGGGAGGAGAATAAAGACATCTAGCCACATGATAATCTCAATCTGACTCCCGACAAAACTCATCAAGGCGTAGGCAGTTGAAAGTCCTAAAATAAAAGAAGGACGAACTTTCTTGTACATATTAGAGAAAGAAATGAAAGCCGTGAGGCCCATTGTCCCGACTTTGAGTAAGGTAATCAGATACATGGCATCAGGCATATTTTGTGCATTGAAAAAGAAAGTCAGAGGCATGAAGAAAGATCCCATGTAATAGGCAGAAAAAGCATAAAGATTAAGACCTAAGCCACTTGTAAAGGTATAAAGGAATCCAGAGTTATGATGGAGGGTGTTACTATATAAGCTGTGAATGGCAACGTATTGATGATAAGCATCACCAGCTAAGATAGAAGTCCCACTTCCCCAATAGATACCCAATGCTGCAAGACCAACCCCCATAAGAAGAGAAGGAATGATAAAGCTAAGAAGGATTAGCCATTTGTTTTCTTTTATAAAAGCAATCATAGCCCCTATTATAACATATCCAGACGTCAAAAAAAGAAAGAAAATTATTTCTTTCTGTCTCGCATGGCACCAATACCCAAACCAAATAAATTAGAACTCGTAATATCATCATAAAACGCATCTACCAGTGGTGTTAGTGTATAACGGATGGCTAATGGGCGTAAGGCAATTTCAAGTTGAGTGATTTCTTTTTTCACAGAATTTCCTGATTCAATGCCTTCTTTAGCAACAAAGAGAAGATTTCTTTCATGTTCTCGAATATTTCGATCAAGGACAAGATTGTAGAGACGATTCAGAATCTCACTTTTTTCTTCATTCATGGTAGAATTATAGCATAAAATACAGATGAGAGGAAAAAATGGCAATAGAAGAAGCAATATTTGCTGGAGGATGTTTTTGGTGTATGGTGGAGCCATTTGAAACACGAAAAGGTATTCTTTCAGTAGTCAGCGGATTTACTGGAGGTCATGTTGATTATCCTACTTATGATCAGGTATCAGGGAAATACACAGGGCATGTCGAAGCTGTGCGGATTACTTTTGACAATGAACACATGACTTACAAGGAATTACTAGAAGTCTATTGGACGCTCATTGATCCTACCGATGATCAAGGACAATTCCATGACAGAGGAGATAATTATCGTCCTGTAATTTTTGTGTCCAGTCTAAGTCAACGAAAAATTGCTCAAGAAAGTAAAAAGGCGCTCGTTGATTCAGGGCGATTTAAGAAATCCATCATAGTAGGGATTGAAGAGGCTCAAAAATTTTGGGAAGCAGAAGCCTACCATCAGGATTTCTATAAAACTCACCCTACTCAATACAAAGCCATCCATAAAGTCCGACAAAAATTCAAAAAGAAACATTGGAAAATTAAGGGGTAATAAATACTACGAAAATGAGTAATACATGTAATAATTCCAATCATGATTAAAATTATTAAAACTATTCATGATAAATAAAAAAGCTAGGTTCAACTAGCTTTTTAACCTTGCAAAGATTTTCCACATGACCCCTCCCAGAGTCGAACTGGGGACTAATTCTTAGGAGGAACTTGTTATATCCACTTAACTAAGAGGTCAAAATCCAAAAGGATTATTTATTATCTGCAGGATAGACAATTCCTGCATCTTGACGCATGGCATAGGTAGTATCAGCAACCATTTGAGAATAATTTAATAACTCTGCATAGTTGCTTTGATTGTTTTCAGTAAGGATGTTTGCAAAATACTCTGCTTCATCGTAGAGGTTGTGCTTGACTGGTATAATACTGATCTCTTGAACATTTCCATCATGTAAGACATACCTTGCGGAAGTGATAGCATTTGCTGCATCAAGAATCAGAGTTCCTTGAGTGGTGTATATTTCGCATGGAAGGTAAGAGCTGATATTTCCTCCACATTTGATGGCTAATTTATAGTTTTCATAATCAAGACTTCCTACACCCTGTATATCTACACCAGATGCTAGAAGTTGAGCATCATATCTTGCTGACTTTGGTTTTCCAAACCAATAAATAGAAGCATAGATCAGATAGACACCTAAATCTGCTAATAAACCACCAGAGAAATCTTTATTGAATTTATTAGGCAATTTTCCATCTAAATAAGCTGCCATCTTAGAAGAATATTTAGAATAGGTGAAATCCGCTCCCACAATAGTTTTATCAGCTAAGAATGCTTTGATTGCGTGAAAAGCAGGCTCATGAATATTACGAGCAGCCTCAAAGAAGAAGGCATTTTTTTCTTTAGATAATTGAATGATTTCTGCTAATTCCGTAGGATTAGAAAATGCAGGTTTCTCTACAATAACATTCTTCCCTGCTGTTAGAGCAGCCTTTGCGTGTTCAAAGTGGTAAGAATTAGGACTTGCAATATAGATGACATCTAAATCATGTGCAAGAAACTCTTCCATGTTATCGAATAAAGAAACGTCCTCATAATCCTCAGAGAAAGTAATGGCAGACTCTAAAGAACGGGAATAGACTGCCTCAATCTGATATTTCTTGGTCATGTTTGCCGCTTCAACAAAAGATGTGGAAATCCATCCTGTACCAATGATTCCTAGTTTTAACATGTCAACCTCCTAAAATGTATTCAATTCATTGTATCAAAAATTAATCAGACTTATTCTTCATATACAATATTAATGGCTTGAAGCCCCACTTGTTGCATCGGCAGTTGGTTCATCAGGGGCAGAATGTCCGGCAGCAGAAGCCCCACTTGTTGCATCAGCTCCGCCATGCCCATGAGAGACACCACCAGCTCCTCCGACCAAATGTTGACCGGTTTCTTTGAGATACCAGTCTAGCCATGGCTTGAAGTTAAGAACAATCTCATTGATTCCCGCATAGGAACCATTAGGGTAATACATGGCTTGATAATGGTGAGTATTGATGAGTTCAGCAGGCGTTCCTGGTATAGTTGTACGGATATACTCTTCATTTCCAGCTCTGAGTGTAGCAATAAGCCATTCTACGTTTTTCATACGTTCTGGAGGAAGAGAACTGTGAACAGTAGAAAGACGATTTCCAGCTTGCTCAGGTACACGCTTCGCAAGCATGGTTTCTGGATCTTGATGTTTGTTGTTGTAGTATAAGAATTGGTTATTATCATCAGCATAAGTTAATTCAAAAGGCATAGAATTAAGGAACATATTGATTTGATCAACGGTGAGCAATCCATGATCAAGTTTGACATATGTATCCCCTGATACAGCTCCGACAAGTTCTGCAGACTTTTCTAGCCATTGAGGATCATCGGGGTCTACTTCGGTAATAGAAGTAGCGATGGGACGTCCTGCATCTAAATCCTCGGGCTCAAGAGATTTAGGTTTTTTCAGGCTTGAGATGACCTTGACATATTTCACAAAATTATCTAAACATGATTCTAAAAATTGAACAGTTCCTTTATTGATAATG
>WREM01000061.1 GCA_009779335.1 Streptococcaceae bacterium
GATCTTGCTGAAAAGTTATTGCCTCTACTAGAAAGCGAATCAGATTTCCACTATCTTTATGACCTTGAAGAAAGTGTTGAGAATAAGATAAATACTATTGTTACACAAATTTATGGTGGACGAGCAGTCAATTTCTCTGCGAAGGCAAAACGCCAACTGGGAGAAATTATAGAAAATGGATGGAATAATCTGCCTGTATGTATTGCAAAAACGCAATATTCATTCTCTGATAATCCACTCTTACTTGGTGCACCAAAGGACTTTGAAGTCACTGTCCGTGAACTTATCCCTAAGATAGGAGCAGGTTTCATCGTCGTCTTGCTTGGAGACATTATGACTATGCCAGGATTACCACAGACGCCTGCCGCTCTAAATATGGATGTGGATTCCACAGGAAAAATCACAGGGTTATTTTAATAAAAACAAGTTAAATCTTGTTTTTTTAATGATTGAGTATCATATTAGCATCTGAACCTTGCAATATCAAATAGTTTTTGATATACTAGTAGAGGTTTCAAATGGAACTGACCGAAGACAGTAGGTGGCATTGCCGTAAATCCTACCGAGGACAAGATACATTTTTATAATGAACTTGAACTCTCTATGTCTTTTGGTCGGCATAGTTTTTTGTTTGAAAATTATTGCCGAACAAAATAATATGGAGGTAAAAAATGACCGATTACAAAGTAAATGAAGCAACTGTTGCTCGCAAGGCAGAGTTAGTAGATGTCTACTCACAAAAATTGAAAGATGCTGCATCTATTGTAGTAGTTGACTCTCGTGGGTTGACTGTTGGTGAAGATACAGAACTTCGTAAACAATTGCGTGATTCAGGTGTTGAACTCAAAGTTGTAAAAAATTCAATCATGCGTCGTGCTGCTGAACAAGCTGGTATTGATGGTATGGATGATTACTTCGTTGGACCATCAGCAATTGCATTCTCAAATGAAGATGCAGTTGCTCCTGCTAAGATTTTGAATGATTTTGCAAAAACTGCAAAAAATCTCGCAATCAAGGCTGGTATCATCGAAGGAAAAGTTTCTACATCTGAAGAAATTACTGCACTTGCTTCACTTCCTTCACGTGAAGGATTGCTTTCTATGCTCCTTTCTGTGCTTCAAGCACCTGTACGTAACGTCGCTTATGCTGTTAAAGCAGTAGCCGATGATCGTACTGAAAAAGAAGGCGCTCCAGTAGTTGAAGAGGCTCCAACTGAGGAAGCAAAATCTGAAGAACCAGTAGCCGAAGCACCCGCTGAGGAAACTAAGGTTGAAGAACCAGTAGCAGAAGAAGCTACTGAAACTCCTGCAGAGGAAACTCCTGCAGAAGAAGAAAAAGCTGAAGAAGCTGAATAATTTAATTAAATAAGGAGAAATAAAATGGCATTGAACATTGAAAACATTATTGCTGATCTTGAATCAGCAACAATTCTTGAACTTTCAGAGCTTGTAAAAGCTATTGAAGAAAAATTTGACGTATCTGCAGCAGCTCCTGTAGCTGTAGCTGGTGGAGCAGCAGCTGGCGGAGACGCTGGTGGAGCGAAAGATGAATTCGACGTTGAGTTGACTTCAGCTGGAGATAAGAAAGTTGCAGTTATCAAAGCTGTACGTGAAATCACAGGTCTTGGGCTTAAAGAAGCTAAAGAACTTGTTGATGGTGCACCAACTGCAATTAAAGAAGGTGTAGCAGCTGCAGAAGCTGAAGAAATGAAAGCTAAGCTTGAAGAAGCTGGAGCATCAGTTACACTTAAATAATCAAATGAAAATACTATCAATAGGATGGTATTTTATTTTATACTCTAAAAAGAGCAAAGGAGAGCACAATGAAAGTGAATGCTTTTGGGGTAGAAGAGTGGCTCAATACATGGGAAAAGTCAGCAACTTACGATATTGCTCAATCTACCATTTCATCAATGACCTTGCAAGAAATATTGAACTTAGAAGAAGATAAAGGTAAAAAATTTTTAGAAAATCTGAGTAGAGAAAAATTTAACTATGGTTGGATTGAGGGATCAGATGATTTCAAATTTCAGGTATCTAAGCTCTATAAAAAAATTCCTCAAGCAAATATTTTGGCGACCAATGGAGCAACTGGGGCAAATCATTTGGCTTTATATAGTATGATTGAATCAGGAGATCATGTCATCGCTGAGTATCCCAGTTACCAACAACTCTATGATATTCCACGTTCTCTGGGTGCAGAAGTAGAACTCTGGCATATTTATGAAGACGAGGAATGGTACCCTCGTCTTGAAGAACTTCGTCAGCTTATTAGACCGAATACTAAGATGATTTGTCTCAACAATGCCAACAATCCTACGGGAACAATATTAGATAAAGCTTTTCTTAAGGAAATTGTAAAAATTGCGAAATCAGTAGGAGCTTATATTCTAGTAGATGAGGTCTATTTACCATTGGAAGATATTGAAAATTATGCTTCCATCGCAGATTTATATGAGAAGGGTATTTCAACTAATTCTCTCTCAAAGACTTACTCTATACCTGGTATTCGTATGGGGTGGATAGCTACACAGGATAATCAGCTAGCCGATGAATTTCGGAAATATCGAGATTATACGATGATTTGTTGTGGAGTCTTTGATGATGCTTTGGGAACGCTTGCTTTGTCACATAAAGAAAAGATTTTAGAAAGAAATAGAAAAATCATCAATAAAAATCTAATCATTTTGAAAGAGTGGGTAGAAAATGAACCTCTTGTTTCTATGATCTATCCTAAAGCTGTATCGACCAGCTTTGTAAAATTTGAGAAATTAGATAAAAATAAAACAGAAGAGTTTTGCATTCAACTGCTTAAGGAAAAAGGTGTTTTGTTAGTGCCTGGTAATCGATTTGATTTGCCTGGATATGCAAGGTTGGGATATTGTACAGATGAAGAAACATTGCGTGAAGGGTTAAATCTTTTATCTGAATTTCTGCGAGAATATCGTGGATAAATAAAATTTCTATACAAAAAACTCCTTTTAGGAGTTTTCTTTTTCAATTAATTCAATAATTTTTTCTTTGGTTTGCAAATGATGAAGGAAGAGCAATAATCTTGTATAAAGATGATCGGCATCGTCGGGGAAAGTTTCAGATAACTGCTTCCCGATTTTCTCTACTGTGGTCTTTCCATCTACTAGAGTAAAGGCGAGGCTTCCGTATTCATCCAGTTCAAGATATGTATGCTCTGGGATTTTTGCTTTTAATTTGCGAAGAAAATTTTGAAATCCTGTGTTTTGAGGTCGAATAATAGTGATAATATCTTTTTCTTTCTTGTATTGAACTTGTTCAGTTTTTTTGAAAATCATGTCAAGATTAGCTTGTGATATATTTTCACTCATTAGTCTTCGTTACTTTCAAAATCTACATGTGCAGGTTTATTGACAGACATGATCGGGATGATAGTAGCTAGTGTAAGTACAGCCAAGATAATCCAAGCAATAGTATTTCCACCTACAAACTTAGTAGGGTCAAGGCTCATGAATTTGTCTGGATTAATCATTCCTGAACTTTGGAAGATGATTCCCACAAGACCAATGATAGAAGCACCTGCAACTAAACCAGAAGAAAGACTAACACCACTTGAAATACGGGCATTGACAATTCCTTCTCCTTTATGAGCACTTACTTTTTCAACAAATACACGAATCAAGGCACCAACAAGAATGATAGTAGTAGTTGAGATAGGAAGATAGAATCCAATAGCAATAGTCATGACAGGAAGTTTAAGCAGATAGAAGGCGATACCAATAACAATACCTACAATGATCATGTTCCAAGGAAGGTTTCCATCGAGTATTCCACGAGTGAGGGTCTCCATCAAATTGGCTTGAGGTAAGGCGAATTGATTAGCATCAAGCAGTTGATTTTTAAGAAGAATAATCATCCCTACAACAACCACTACACCAATAATAGCGGCAAGCATATTATAACGACGGACTTCATTCATGTTTCCACCGGTTATAAAAGTAACCTTTTGTGACTGAGTATATCCACCTGCAACAGAGATAGCAATAACAATGAAAGTCCCAAACATAAGCAAAGTTTGTTTATCAGTGTCAGAAGTCCACCCCATGACAAGAAAGACAAGGGTAAGAATAACAAGGGATGCAATGGTCATTCCAGATACAGGAAGATTAGAAGTCCCGATAGTTCCTGTTAGGCGACCTGATACGATGATGAATAAAATACTCAAAAGGAGTGAAATGGCTGAACCAAGAAGTGCCATAAGAACATTATTGGTAATCATGAATCCTGCGATGAAAGTGAGGATAGTCCCTAATCCAATTGCAATAAATCCAAGTGCATCAGAACCTGCAGAATCTTGTTTCTTTCGTCCTTCCAAAGTACGTTTAACGGAAGTAATGATTGTTGGAATAAGACGAATGGCCCCGATAAGCCCACCAGAAATCATCATTCCAGCTCCGATATATTTGACATAAGAACCAGAAATAGCTGCAAAATCCATGTTTTTAACAGTCATGGCTGTATTGTTCCAAACGGTTGCATCTCCTGCTTTTTCAGAAAAGAAACCAATCAATGGAGCAACAGCAAAGTTTGAAAGGAGAGAGCCTGCAAACATCATTACAGAAATTTCAAGTCCTACAATGAATCCAATGGCTGAAAGCAATGGATTAACTTCCATCTCAAATTTCCATTTGTAGAAAGTTTCATTAACATAAGAAATGGTATTGTTGAAAAATCCAAAGAAATAAGAGGTTGTAGCATTGATTAATGCACCAATACCAAAACCAATTCCCATGAATTTCATAGCATCCCCACCTGTATCAGAAGCAACGAGTGTTTCCGAAATAGCCATAGATTCTGGGTATTTCAATTTCCCATGTTCTTCAATGAGAAGATAATCTTGAACAAAAGCCAACGTTCCCACTGAGAAAAGCACAGCAGCAATTCCGACAAGGATACCTTGAAGAAAATTAACGTGTCCACCTATTAAAATAATAGAAGGAAGTACGAAAATAATCCCTGATGCAATAGCTTCTCCACCAGATGACATGGCTTGAAGAATATTTTTCTTTAAAAAGCTGTTCTTGCGAACAAAGATAGAAAGAAGTCCAGAACCAAGAATGGCTCCCGGAATACCAGCAGCAACTGTTAGCCCTGATTTCATTCCGGAATAGGCTGTAGAAGCTGCAAAGAGAACAGCTAAGATAATACCGATAACTAACACAATAGGCTGCCCAGCTTTTACATTGCGACCGTCCTCATAAGGAACATAATCTTTTCCTTTAACACCACCATAGGCAGTTTTTGATAAATGTTTACTCATAAAAATTTCCCTTCTTGTACAAATATTCATATTTGTTCAAATTTATTTTACTAAAAAAAGCGTTTTCAGTCAAATGTGAATTGTAGCACAAAGATGAAATCTCAGATAGAAACGTGTTATAATAATTTCTATGAATGGAATTCTTAATGTTTATAAAGAAGCAGGATATACCTCCTTTGATGTGGTCGCTAAGTTAAGAGGAATCCTCCAAACCAAAAAAATTGGACATGGAGGAACACTTGACCCGCAAGTAACAGGTGTTTTACCCATTGCTGTGGGAAATGCTACACGTCTTTTAGAATATATGGAAGGAGCAGGTAAGGTCTATGAAGGACAGATTACCATCGGATTTTCCACTGAGACAGAAGATGCCTATGGTCAAACAATAGCTATTACACCTGTGAAATCTGCTATTAATGAAAGAGAAATTGATGAAAGTATAAAAAGCTTCATCGGGAAAATCGAACAAACACCTCCCATGTACTCAGCGGTAAAAGTGAACGGGAAGCGACTGTATGAATATGCACGAAAAGGGGAAAGAGTAGAACGACCTAGTCGTCAGGTAGACATTAAAGAATTTGTACGCACTTCAGATGTAGTATTTGATTCAAAGAAGAATATCATTATTTTTGATTTTAAGGTTTCATGCAGTAAAGGAACATACATTCGGACTCTTGCTGTTGATTTGGCAAAACAACTGGGTTATGCAGGATATATGTCTGCTCTCAAACGAACAGCTTCTAATGGCTTGAATATCGAAGATGCTGTGACCCTTCAACAACTAGAAAAAGCCAAAAAAGAAGATAAAATAGCTCAATTCTTTTATCCATTAGAGTATGCTGTATCAGACATGATAAGATTGGATATTGATAAAGAGCAGTATACTCGAGTGCAAGTGGGTAAATTTTTTGAAGAAAATGAATTTTCAAAAGAAAAGATAGATTCTGCAGAAGATTTTGCAATATTTTATGAGAATCATTTGGTTGCCATCTATAAAAAACATCCTCAAAAAAAAGGAATGCTCAAACCCCAAAAGGTATTAGCTATTGATAAAGAAAGTAAATAAAATGAAAATATTAGAATTTGATGACATCAAGGAATGGACAGAGCCAACAGTGCTTGTTTTAGGTTATTTTGATGGACTACATAAGGGACATCAGGCCTTATTTGAAGAAGCAAAAAAAGTCGCTCAAATACTCAATTTGAAAATTGCTGTTCTGACTTTTCCAGAGAATCCTAAGTTAACCTTCAAAAAATTTGAGATGGATTTTCTATTGAAGCTGACAAGTGATAAGAAACGTGCTCA
>WREM01000062.1 GCA_009779335.1 Streptococcaceae bacterium
TACAACATTGAGAGCAAAAGTATCTCCCTCTTGAGCAGCGGTAAATATGGCTTTGGATGTCACTGTTTCTCCGTTGTCAATCTCTGCCTTAATTTGACTGTCTCCAACATAAAGCTCAGCAAACGTGTGTGCCAAACGGACTATTCCTGTCGCAGAAGTTACTGTTTCAAGGCAACCCTTATTTCCACAGGTACACTCAAAACCATTTTCTGCTTGAACAATAATATGCCCAATCTCTCCTGCTGCCCCTTCCCCATGGATTAATTTTCCATTAGCAACAATTCCTCCACCTACACCTGTACCAAGTGTGATGAAGATAACATCAGGATTATTTTCTCCTGCACCCTTCCAGCGTTCACCTAAGGCAGCTACATTGGCATCATTATCAAGAAAAACAGGAACACCTATTTGCTCAGAAATAACTTTTCCTACTTCTTGTGTTTCTTCCCAGTTAAGATTATAAGCCCCTTTGACTGTTCCTCTTTCAATATCAACAGTTCCCGGTGTTCCCATACCAATACCCCTAAAATCTGACGGACTGAGTTGATAAAGCTCTAAACGATGTTTAATGGATTCAATAATATCCGGAACAATGTGCTTCCCATTCTCTAGTATATTAGTAGAGATTGCCCATTTATCCTGAACTTCTCCATCCTCAGTTAATATTCCAAACTTAATGGAAGTCCCCCCAAGGTCAATCCCAATAATTTTTTTAGTCATTATATCTTGTCTCCTTCTTGTTTTTCGCTCTCAATACGAGCTTCTCTTTTGAGAATTAAAGCGGCAGTCAAATAATCTTTATCTGATTTTTGAAAAATGCCTGATTCTAATAACTGTACCAATTCCTGTTGCATGAGTACGATACCATCTAGTCTGTTGCTCATTAAATTGACAAAGCCATATTTTTTCAACATTTCCTGCACATCAAAAAGAGTTTTCATCTTTCTATTCTATCGCAAATAGTCCTTGTCTTCAAGTGTAAACGCATGCAAATTTTAAGTCAGTGAAAGTGTGGTATAATAGTAGAGATATTGGAGTGGTAAGACAAGTAAAAAAGCCACTCAAAGAAAGAAAAGGATTATAATTTGACTAAATTACGTGAAGATATTCGTAACGTTGCCATCATCGCCCACGTTGACCATGGGAAAACAACACTCGTTGATGAGCTTTTGAAACAATCAGAAACATTAGATGCTCGTACACAACTCTCAGAGCGTGCCATGGATTCCAACGCCTTGGAACAAGAACGTGGAATCACTATTCTTGCAAAGAATACCGCTGTTTCTTATAAAGGAACCCGTATTAACATCATGGATACTCCGGGCCATGCCGACTTTGGTGGTGAAGTGGAGCGTATCATGAAAATGGTTGATGGAGTTGTTCTTGTCGTGGATGCCTATGAAGGAACAATGCCTCAAACCCGTTTTGTATTGAAAAAGGCACTTGAACAAAACTTGACACCTATCGTTGTTGTCAATAAAATCGATAAACCTTCTGCTCGTCCAGCAGAAGTTGTAGATGAAGTCTTGGAACTCTTCATTGAACTTGGTGCAGACGATGACCAACTAGACTTCCCAGTGGTTTACGCTTCTGCCATCAATGGTTCATCATCAATGTCAGATAATCCTGCAGATCAAGAAGCTACGATGGATCCTATCTTCAATACAATCATCGAGCATATTCCTGCTCCTGTGGATAATTCAGATGAACCGTTACAGTTCCAAGTTTCACTGCTTGATTATAATGACTTCGTAGGACGTATTGGTATTGGACGTGTTTTCCGTGGGACAATCAAGGTTGGAGATAGTGTGACCTTATCAAAACTTGATGGGACGACTAAAAACTTCCGTGTCACCAAACTTTTTGGTTTCTTTGGACTTGAACGTCAGGAAATCCAAGAAGCTAAAGCAGGAGATTTAATTGCTGTATCTGGAATGGATGACATCTTTGTTGGAGAATCTGTTACCCCAACAGATGCCATTGAACCACTTCCTATATTACACATTGATGAACCTACTCTTCAAATGACTTTCTTGGTTAATAATTCTCCTTTTGCAGGTCGTGAAGGAAAATGGGTGACTGCTCGTAAGGTTGAAGAACGTTTAACCTCAGAATTACAAACAGATGTATCCTTGCGTGTTGATCCTATCGCCCCAGATAAATGGGTGGTCTCAGGGCGTGGAGAATTACATTTATCTATTCTTATTGAAAACATGCGTCGTGAAGGTTATGAACTTCAAGTCTCTCGTCCAGAAGTTATCGTTAAAAATATCGATGGAACAGACTGTGAGCCCTTTGAACGTGTACAAATCGATACTCCTGATGAATATCAAGGGTCTATCATTCAAGCCCTATCCGAACGTAAAGGAGATATGCTTGATATGCAAATGGTCGGAAACGGTCAAGCTCGTTTAGTCTTCTTGGTTCCTGCTCGTGGGCTCATTGGATTCACTACTGAATTCATGTCAATGACACGTGGTTATGGAATTATGAACCACACCTTTGACCAATACTTACCGCTTGTCAAAGGAACAATCGGTGGTCGTAGTCGTGGAACTCTGATTTCAATGGATGCAGGTTCAGTTACTTCTTATGCGATGGGATATGTTCAAGAACGTGGAACTTTATTTGTTGAAGCTGGAACAGAAGTTTACGGTGGGATGATTGTCGGAGAAAACTCTCGTGAAAATGATCTTACGGTCAATGTAACCAAAGCAAAACAGCAAACCAATGTCCGTTCAGCCAATAAAGACTCTACTTCAGTCTTGAATGCGTCTAAGATTTTGACTCTTGAAGAATCCTTAGAATTCCTTGGAGACGATGAATACATGGAAGTTACACCCGAATCTATTCGTCTCCGTAAACAAATTCTTGATAAATCAGAACGTGAAAAAGCCTCTAAGAAAAAGAAAACAGCAGAATAAAAGCTGAGTGGTATAATGAAAGAAAGAAAGGAAGGAATAAAGAATGTTTTATCTCATACTGTTAATACTCTTTATCCCTGTTTATTTCTTTCTTATGCCAAAAGACGTAAGACGAAGCACAGATATCTTCGCCATAGGAGCTGTTGTCGTTCTTGTCATTGCTTTTGGTGTCGCTCTACTCTTCAAATATCATGGACCAATCATTGAAATAGCTGTTGTTCTTGCTTTATTGGCGCTTATGATAAAATCTATTCTAGAAATAGAGAATTTATAGAAAA
The DNA here is from genome assembly GCA_009779335.1 of Streptococcaceae bacterium. Taxonomy (GTDB): domain Bacteria; phylum Bacillota; class Bacilli; order Lactobacillales; family Streptococcaceae; genus Lactococcus. The sequence goes on from WREM01000062.1 coordinate 3,203, forward strand.
TAATTGAGCGGGAAAATCCGCTCTTTTTCTAAGAAAAATTAAGGAAAGAAAATGGATATAGAAAAAATCGAATCGGCATTTGCCCTTTATCTTGAAAACATTCAAGCCATACAAGCAAAACTAAAGACAGACTTTTATGATGCCTTGATTGAGCAAAACGTTGCTTATCTTGGAGCTATTGAGTTAGCCGAAATCACTAAGACGAACAATGATAAAACCCGTGCCTTAAATCTGACTCGTCAAGAATGGCAGAAAGTGTTTCAATTTGTACTTTTGCAAGGTTCTCGACTTGCCCCCATGCAGGCTAATCACAGTCTGACTCCAGATTCTATTGGATTCATCTTTAATTTTATCATTGAACATATTCATAAAAATAATGATTTCCGTATTTTAGAATTTGGTTCAGGAACTGGAAATTTAGCCGAAACTTTATTGGTTTATCTAGAGAAAAATATTGATTACATAGGTTTTGAAGTAGATGACTTGCTTTTAGATTTATCTGCTTCTATATCTGAAATCATGGGGACTGATGCCCAATTCATGCAGATTGATGCTCTTCATCAGCAAATCATGGAGCCTGTCGATATGATTATCTCTGACTTACCTGTTGGTTTTTATCCCGATGATGATTTAGCCAATCAATTTCATGTTCATGATAAATCCGAACACACCTTTGTTCATCACCTCATGATTGAGCAATCCTTCAAATATTTGAACCATAAGGGCTTCGCTTTATTTTTAGCACCTGACAATCTTTTATCAAGTGGGCAGTCAGAATTGCTCAACAAATGGATAAAGGAAAATGCTCAGCTACTAGCCGTTATTACTCTACCTTCCTCACTTTTCAAAGGTGCAGGGAAATCTATATACTTCCTAGGTAAAGGGCAAAACCAAATCCCAACGTTTGTTTATCCACTGGCAGATTTGACAGATAAATCAATTTTACAGAATTTTATGATAGAATTTTCGCAAAAAGTCCAGCTCTAAACGGCTGAACTGTGATATAATTTAAGTGAACATAAGGCAAGACAGGAGAAAAAAATTATGACAAAAACACTCGCAGTAAACGCAGGTTCATCATCAATGAAATGGCAAATGTATGAAATGCCAGAAGAAAGGGTGCTCGCTAAAGGTCTAATAGAACGTATCGGACTTAAGGATTCCATAACAACCGTAAGTTATGATGACAAGAAAGAGACCCAAACCCTTGACATTGAAAATCATACTCAGGCTGTACATATTTTATTGGAGGATCTTAAACGCTTTAGCATTGTTAAAGACTTTAATGAAATTACTGGTGTGGGACATCGTGTCGTTGCAGGTGGAGAATTATTCAAAAAATCTACACTTATCAACGAAGATGTATTAAAACAAATTGAAGCATTATCTCCATTGGCTCCGCTTCACAATCCAGCCAATGCTGCAGGAATTAAAGCCTTCTTAGAGCTTTTGCCTGATGCAACTGCTGTTGCTGTATTTGATACTGCCTTCCACACTACAATGCCTGAAAAAGCTTTTCGTTACCCTTTACCAAAAAAATACTATACAGATAATGCTGTCCGTAAATATGGAGCTCATGGAACATCACATATGTATGTTTCTCAAAAGGCAGCAGAATTATTGGGTAAGGATATTAAAAACACAAAAATCATCACTGCTCATATCGGTAATGGAGGTTCTATTACTGCAATTGATGGTGGAAAATCAATAGACACTTCTATGGGATTCACACCTCTTGCAGGAATTATGATGGGAACACGTACGGGCGAAATGGACCCTTCTGTTTTCCCCTATCTCATTGATAACGACCCTTCACTTAAGGATGCACAAGCCGTTGTTGATATGATGAACAAAGAATCAGGGCTTCTTGGTGTTTCAGAGATTTCATCAGATATGCGTGAAGTTGTTGACGCTATGGAGACAGGGAATGCTGATGCAAAACTTGCCTTTGAAATGTATACCGACCGTATCAAGAAATTCATTGGACAATATTTGGCTATATTGAACGGGGCAGATGCTATTGTCTTCACAGCAGGTGTAGGTGAAAACTCAGCCCCAGTAAGACAAGCTGTACTTGATAATATGGACTGGCTAGGAATCAAATATGATCAATCAAAAAATGTCTTTGGATTTGAGGGAGATATGTCAACACCAGATTCCAAAGTCAAAGTTTTAGTTATCCCAACTGATGAGGAGTTAGTGATTGCTCGTGATGTTGAAGCTGCTAAAAAATAGTTTATTCTAAATAAAAACTGACTACAAGTCAGTTTTTATTTATCCAGAATTGTAAATGATTGGGCATTTCAAAAGAGAGATTATTATTTCTATTGTCTAAGTAAAATTCAGAATAATTTTTATAATCACTTTTAAGTTGCTCTAACTGGCACTCTTGATTCACTTGAAAGAGAAAAAATTCTAAATCAAATGTTTGATCCATTGGAGCAGATAAATCCTCTCCTTTTTCTTCACTGAAAGTCAATGTGCCAAAAGGAAATTCTAATTTATCGTTTTTAAACCACTGTGGAAAAAGATTTTGATAGGAATCAATAATATTTTTATCCGAATAATTTATAGCAATTTCAGCGATAGAAAAATCAGTTAAGCCTACAAAATCAGCTTGAACTTCAATATCCAACTTACTTTTATCTATTTCTGATAAATTATTCAAATCACGCTCTGAACTTATCCAAAACAAATCATGCTCTGGAGATAAAGCTTGAAAGGCATATCCTTCTGAAGATTGATAGATTTTTGCAAATCTATGGAAATTTCTAATAACAAGTTGTGCTACCTCATCTTTATTCGCTAAAATATGAGTATATTTATGCTTTTTTAACCCTTCAATTGCACGAGCATCTGGCGATTCTTCAATAAAAAAACGTGTTTCATGCTCATCACACCCGCCTAATGAAACTAAAGCTCCTTCTTCAAGTAAAACTTTCATGCCTAATACATCTCTAAAAAATTGTAAATTAGATTCTCTATTATCAATACGATAAGCAGGCATAAAACCTTCTGTATAATCAATAAAATTCATTATTTTTCCTTCTATGACAAATATGCCTTTTCTATTTTATTATAACTTCCCAACTATATCAAAGATTTCACCTTCTTATGATACAATGAAATTATGCAAAATAAGACTTTCATTCAATATCTCTCTGATTATCGTTGGTTACTCATGATTATTCCCGCAATTTTATTAACTTTGCCTTCTTTGTTTGGTTCAAAAGTTGATTGGGGGAGTTCGTTCATTCTCTTTTCTGTACTTTATATCATTGGGCTTCTCTTTGTCTATCAAAGGGCGAAGTGGTTGGCTTTATTCGCTCTATCCCAACTACCTATGCTTGTCCTTCAAATTATTTCTTTGGTGAACA
>WREM01000063.1 GCA_009779335.1 Streptococcaceae bacterium
ATCGAAACAGCCAGTAAATATCGCATGACAAGCAAAGAGAAATTTTCAAAAATACTCAAAGATTATGCCAAAAACCCCACGCATCAATCCTTGTCTAAATCAGGTCTAGAAGTTTTGTCCATCATCGCCTACAAGCAACCCATTACTCGTGTGGCTATCGATCAATTAAGGGGGATGAATTCCAGTGGTGTGCTTGCGACCTTACGAGCCTTTGATTTGATTGAGCAGGTGGGAACTTTAGAAGTGGTTGGACGTCCTAGCTTATATGGGACAACTGAATTTTTCTTAGATTATATGGGTGTCAATGAGCTTTCTGAGCTTCCTCAAGTAGATGAAAGTCAATATACTACTACACAAGAGCAAGATTTATTTAATACGGATAAAGTTGATATTTTTGAGGAGAATGAAAATCATGAGAATTAACAAATTTTTGGCTCATGCAGGAGTAGCCAGTCGTAGAAAAGCAGAAGAACTCATTACTTCTGGGAAGGTAGCTGTCAATCATACAATCATGACTAATCTAGGTTACCAAGTAGCAACAGGTGACATAGTAGAGGTAGATGGTGTCGCAGTCTATAATGAAGAGCCTGTCTATTATATTTTGAATAAGCCTCGTGGTTATATCTCAAGTTCCAGTGATGACAAAGGACGTCAGACCATCTTAGATTTATTACCCAAGATGAAGGAGCGTATCTATCCTGTTGGAAGATTGGACTGGGATACAAGCGGTCTTATTCTATTGACCAATGATGGAGAGTTCACCCAGTTGATGACTCACCCTCGTCATAATATAGACAAGGTCTATATTGCTAAAGTTGAAGGGCAAGCCAATAAGGACAATCTTCGTCCACTCACACTTGGGATGAAGCTTGAGGGGAAGAAAGTCTCACCTGCAAAGTATGAGATCATGAAACAAGATAAAGCAAAAAATGCTTCTCTAGTCAGCTTGACCGTCCATGAAGGACAAAATCATCAAGTTAAGAAGATGTTTGAAGCCTGTGGACTTCCTGTTCAAAAGCTGAGTCGTATCCAATACGGTACCCTCACACTTGATGGCATTCAGGTAGGACAACATCGCCGATTAACAAAGAAAGAAGTATCACAATTGGTGAATGCAGCTACAAATCACTGATACCTTTTCTAGATAGAGAAAATAAAAAATCGAGATTTCTCGATTTTTTATTTAGTCAAATTTGATCAATCCTTCATCAAATCCTAGTTCGAGAGAATTTAGTGCCAAAGTCAAGGCACGACGGGAAAAGAAACTACTGCGAAGTGCGTTCTCCCACGGAGCAATGTTTTCAAGCATTTGATTATAGTCATCTTCTGTCATCTTATCTAAGATCGCATCAATGTCATTCAAATCATCGACAATCAATCCAATCCCCGCTTTTTTTATCCATTCTGCATGGGCAGATTCACTAGTCACAATGACAGGAAGACCTGAGGCGATATAGGTTGAAAGTTTTGTTGGATTGTTGTACTTGGCATATTCTCGAACGCCGGGTGTTTCTTGCTCAACCATATTATTGCTATTGACTAATCCGAAACCACCGTCAAAAAATGCCATAACTTCTTTTGAGGTCATTCCTCCCAAATATTCAACATTATCAGGCCAATCAGGGTTTCCTTTTTCCATTCTAGAAATAACTTTAATTGTAGTTTTCCCAGAATAATCCACTGAATTTAACTCACGACCTGTAGGATAATAAAGTTGATGTTTGAATGTTTTTTTCTTTAACGCTACTTCATGTGGATAATCAAAAAGATGAAGGGAGACCATGGGTAAATTTATACCATCATTTTTAAGACGCTGAGCAAATTTTTCATTATGTGCAATAATCAGGTCAAAATAGTGGCTCAACTGATAGAGATCAAAACTATTGTCAGTGACAAAATCATCTCCTGCCATCATATAATCAAGTACATCATGAATAATTGCAACAGACTTAGCTTTTCTATTTTCTTTTATATAGGCAAAAAATTCAGTTTGGAAATTCAACTGTATCCACAAGGGATATTGTACAAAAACAGTGTCTCCAGGTTTTACTGGATCAAGTAAAGCAGCGATGATAGCAGCTCTTTTATCTGGCTGATTAGACAAAAAAGGAGAAAGAGAATCTGAAATACAGATTTCCTTAAATCCCATTCTTTGAGCTTGTTCTGAGATATTCTTTCCCATGATACTTACAGCCCATGACTGTTCACGTGCTTCGTCAGTAGTTGCAAATCTTGTAATCCAGTTTGTCATAAAACCCCTTATATATCATATTAATTTCACTACTATAATAGCATAATTTTTAATAAATAAGAAAAATTGGTTAAGCGAAAAATATCATAATAATGCTATAATAATATAAAGTAAAAAATTATTTAAGAATAGAGAAGGAGAAAGTAGATTTGACCTATCACATTACCCGAATTGCAGGGACTGATTTCACAGATAATCGCAGATTGGCTAATCAGTTTATAGCAAATTCTGCCAGTCAACTGGGCTTCAAAGAAATTAATTATTCGCTTTGGGAAAATGATTATTTACTCAATCAACCTATGCGTCGAGAAGCATTAATTAATGCTATGTTTTCTGATGTCAACCCGGGAGATACTGTTGTTATGACCTACCCTCTTTATATCGCACTCCTTAATTTTAATGGAGAAGCACTAAACTATCTAAAAAATGGGAAAAAAGATATTAAACTCATTGCTTTTGTTATAGACTTAGATCCTTGGATGAGAGGCGGAGACTATGATAAGGAAGATAACTTCACGTTAAACCAACTGAAGCAGTTTGATTGTTTAATTGTCCCCACAGAAAAATTTGCCAAGCGTTTGCATGAAGATGGGGTTAATACACCAACAATTGTCTTTAATTTTCTTGATTTTATTTATGACGGTCCTCTACTTGAAAAGAAATTTCAAAAAAAGGTATATATTGCGTCAGGTCGTGCCATTAGATTGACTAACTATAATATGGATAGTATTGAAACTGTAGTCATTGGTCGAAATCGAACACCGAATGACAATATAAAAACAGAAGCTCATCGTCCTTATGATCACCTGCCTATTTTATTCGATGGAGGATTTGCCGCAGTGGACATGATAAACAATGTATCTACGAATGTGATCGGAGAAGGTGCAAGATTTGATTGGGACAAGTATTCTGAATATACGGCACCTTCCAAGCAATCTCTTTACATGGCTTCAGGTATGCCCCTCATCGTTCGTCCAGAAAATGCCAATGCTGAATTTATCAAAAAAGCAGGAATTGGTCTAGTCATGGAAGACTTAAGTGAATTAGATGCCATCTTAGATAAGATGACAGAAGAAGAGTACAATCAAATGGTTGAGAAGATGAAGCCCTTCCAAAAGGCAGTATCTAGTGGCTATTTTGCTAAACGAGCTCTAATGAATGCCATTGCTTATGTAGAATTTGGTTATGAGAATAATTTAGAATAGAAAAATAGAAAACAATTTGAGTTTTTTATTATGGATTAGGATTGCAAAATTATGATTAGATTGAATAAGGTTGATGGCTCTGATGTCATTATCAGAAATAGTTAATTGTGTCCAAGCATAACCATCTGAAGTATGTACGATGATTGCATTCATAACATCATCATTTACATTTACCAATGGACAGAAAATATAAATTTTGATAGTATATAGATACAAATATACTGATTTTTAGAGCAAGAGGAATAGTATGACTAATTGGATTACACGCTTAAGTACAGCAGATGAGCAACTAGAATTTAATCATAAAGTTGCTTCATTAGCTCAATCCATTGGATTTCAAGAATTGAATTATATGGCATTGGAAAATTTGTCCAATAATTATTCAAGAAGAGCTAATTTAATAGAATCAATGACAACTCCTGTACAAAATGAGGATACAGTTGTTATTCAATTTCCACTTTTTACTCATCTGAACTTTCAAGCAGAATTCATCAATCGATTAAAAAACGTTGCAAATGTGAAACTTGTTGCTTTTATCACAAATATTCCGACGTATGAAAATAACAAAGAGTATGATAAAGAAACAGATTTTTGGCTATCTTTACTTAGAAAATTTGATTTATTAATATGTCCAACTTCAGAAATGGTAAATAAATTGAATAATGATGATGTTTCTGTTAGAAAAACTATCTTGATTGAAAACACTGAAGATTATTCTTTTGGTGTTCAATATGCACTCATGAATATTCAAAATATAATAGAGCTCAACAACACTTTATAAAAAAGGACAGAATGATGACTAATTGGATCACGCAATTTAATGATGTAGAAGATGCAGATACACATCTTTCAGGGGGTACAGCCTATGTAGCTAATAATATGGTGGCGGATTTTGCCAGTTCTATTGGCTTTAAAAAATTACATTATAAAAATTTCTTAAATTTGGAGAATGCTGAATTAAGGTGTAAAGAACTTGCAGAAGGGATGCTTTCTGCAGTTCAATCAGATGATGTGGTTGTGGTGCAGTTTCCATTATGGACTAATAAAACATTTGACCTAGCATTTTTTGAAGAATTAGAAAAGAAAAAATGTAAAAAAATAGCTTTTATTCATGATATACAGTCTTATATGGGTAATTATAATAAAGACACAGATCATTTTTTAAATCTTTTGCGTAGATTCGATATAATTATTGCCCACAATCAAAAAATGATTGCTAAACTCCAAGGAGATGACGTAAATGTTCCTATGATTTCTATGCATCTGTTTGATTTTCCAGCAAAAAGTCCAATTTCTCCTAGAAAATTTGAAAAGAAAATATTCTGGATAGGTATGGGAATTGGAATGCCTCATGTTTCATTGGATAGTTATAGAGGTAAAACACCTTGGTATATTTACACTGCTGCCAAAAAAATTTCACATGGGGATAATGTTAAAATTCATGACTTAGTTCCTGCAGAAGAATTAACTCATATACTCGATGGAGGGTTTGGGCTTTTAGAATTACAACCAATCAGATGGGTGGATTATGGAGCCATTAATAACCCCTTCAAATTATCACAATATATTTCGTTGGGATTACCTGTTATTGTTTCATCACGAATCGCACATGCAGAATGGATAAAAGAGCAAAAGATAGGGTTTGTCGTAGATGATTTTAATGAGATTGATGCTATTGTAGATAACATGACTGAAGAAGATTACAATGAAATTTTAGAAAACATTAAACCATGGCAAAAGGCTGTACATTCTGGATATTTTGCAAAGCACGCTTTGTTTGAAGCGTTGAAATTAACGAAAGGATGAAAAATATATAGGAAATAAAAATGAATAAAAATGAATTCAAGGATTTTCTAACCTCTCACACTTTCTATTACACTCGCCCTCAATATGCCATGAAATATGGTGTTTTTACCTTTGAAGAAAATGGGGAAATTAAAGGTGTTGGAGGACAATTTGAAAATTTTTGGCGAATAGAAGAAAATCAACTTCAATTATTTGCAGACAATAGTTTCGAACAACATAGCGTTACCTTTAATATTCCTGAAAATTCTGAGGACTGGGAAAATGGCATGATGGCTCATTCAGCGTCGAACGGTGCATGGATGGCACTTGTTATGACTGATATTGAAAGGCCAGAACAACTTACAGTATCTGATAATTTAGGGGAAATGAGAACCTTCTATGAAAAGGGAGAAGCCCGACAAGCATTAGAGAAGCTTGCATCAGAAGATAAAACCATTGATGGTGAGAGTAAAAATGGTTATATAGTCGTTCCACGTAAAGCGTTGGATTTAGGGATGGATGTTTATGATGAGATTCATTATACACTTGAACCACCAAAAGAGTCGTATCCTTGGTTGTCTAACAAGCTCCTTATTCGTTTTCCTGATTTGGCCAAGATTGATACGACGATAGCAAAACTAAGAATGTATGGAGATGCTTCATCTCAGTTCCTTGGTTTGTCTAGTGCAGTCGCTAAAAATACTTATATATTAAGGATTGCAGATATCAATCTTATTGGCGGTTCATATTATTTCAATACAGATAACTTTCCAAACTATGAGCAAAAACTTCAAAATCTGATTAAGAAGATAAGTGCAGACTTAGGTGTTATGCATGAAAACATTGTGTTATATGGAGGCTCAAGAGGCGGGACGGGAGCTCTTTATCATGGTCTTCTAGGAGGCTATAAATCTTTAGCTATAGATCCTATTGTGAACCGATTATACTCACCGAAAATGCATGATGCTCAACTTATGTTTGATTTCATTCCTGATTCTTTTACAGATAAATTTGATGCAGTTATTGCACAGTCTCAACAACAAAAAGAAAACGTTAAAATAATTTGCAGTTCAAATGTCCCAGCGACATTTCAATATATAAAAAATTGGAAGGTATCAAAAGATAAAGTAGAGTTTCTAAACATCAACCTGAATCTTTCAAAAGAACATGACGATACTTATAATCATGGAATGCTTATTAGAAAGACAGTCCCTCTCCAACTCAGTATTATCAATCAATTTTTATATGATATGGATATTGAGAA
>WREM01000064.1 GCA_009779335.1 Streptococcaceae bacterium
TCATGAGTCATTCTTCTTTATTCAGTTTTCAATGGGCCAAGTTATCCGCTCAATCGCACAACAGCGACTGCTTGAGCTGACAACTTCTCTATTCTATCACAACTCCCTCCAACTGTCAAGGATAAGTATACACTTTGTCAAAAATATTTTTCATCGTTCAGAATTTGATGTTTTTTATTTTTTATTTCCTAATTCTTTCAATAAAATACAAAACTCTTCTTCTGACAAGGTGATTCCTTTACCCATTTTTGAATGATCCTCAGACCATGCTCGGATATCATATTTTGCAGGAGCGTCATTCCATGACACACGGTTGAGTTCTTTTCTCCACCCTTTATCATTTTCTGATAATAGCACCAAATGCTCTTCAATTTTAAATTTTAACTCTGCCATAATTTCTCCTTTTTCTACATCTTTTATAAATAAAAATTGATTATTCTATTTTACTATTATTTGATGAATAAAAAAAGAGCCATCGCTCTTTTCGTTATTCAAATACGAATTGGTTATGGTAAAGTTCAGAGTAGAATCCACCTTGAGCAACAAGCTCTTTATGATTTCCTTCTTCGATAACTTCTCCATCACGCAAGACGATAATCTTATCTGCATTCAGAATTGTTTTCAATCGGTGTGCAATGACAAATGATGTGCGTCCTGCTATTGCTGCTTCCATTGCCCATTGAATTTGTTGTTCTGTAACAGTATCTACGTTTGATGTTGCCTCATCTAAAATCAAAAGTTCTGGATTAGTCAAAATTGTACGTGCAATAGAAATTTGTTGTTTTTGGCCTACCGAGAAGACAGATTCCTCATCTGAAACTTGTGTTTCATATTTGTCAGGTAAACTATCGATAAATTCATGAATGTGAGTCGTCTTAGCAACAGTGATAACCTCATCCATTGTCGCCTCAGGTTTACCAAATTTAATATTGTCAGCAATTGTCCCTGAGAAGAGCACAGACTCTTGAAGTACAATCCCTACTCGGCTACGCAAACTATCCAAATCAAATTCACGAATATCTGTTCCATCAAATTTGATGGAACCATCATTTACATCATAGAAACGATTCATAAGGTTCATAACTGTTGTCTTACCTGATCCTGTAGGACCAACTAGGGCAATCATTTGACCTTTCTTCACATCAATATTGACATTTTTAAGTACGGGCTTTCCTTCGATATAACTAAAATCGAGATGTTCGAGTTTAACTGCATCAGATACTTTGTCAAAGATTTTTCCATTTTCAGGACGTATTTCTTCTTTTTCATCAAACATGACTTTGAGACGGTCAGCTCCTGTAATAGCAAGCTGAAGTTGTCCAAAGTTTGAAGATATTTGCATGATAGGTTGATAATAATTTTGTGAATAGGTCAAGAAAGTGACGATAAGCCCTAAAGCAACAGGTGTTGAATAGCCACCACTATTGATCAAATATGATGTTCCTGCAAAGAGAAGAATGGCAATGTTAAGCAGACTGAATCCATTCATGATAGGGAAAATCATCCCTCCCCAAGCTTGTGCAGCAAAGGTAGATTTACGTACTTTATCATTGTGTCCTAAGAATCCATGAATGGCATCTTCTTCAAGCCCTTCAACGATAATCGCTTTTTGTCCAGAAATCTTTTCATCCATATAGGCATTAAGTTTTCCGACTTCTTTTTGTTGAAGATCAGTATATTTCTTGGCTTGACGGATAATAACAACCGCTGAAATAATGGCAAATGGAGTTGTTACTACTGTAATTAACGTAAGTTGCCAATTATCACGGAACATAACAATAATGTATCCAATAAAGAGTGCTAAGTTGCTGACTACACTAACTAAAGCCTGATTGAGTGAGTTTTGGATATTATCCAAATCAGAAGTGAAACGTGCCAAAATTTCCCCATCTTGATGACGATCAAAGTAAGAGATTGTCAAACGACTGAGTTTTCCAAAGAGACCTTTACGCATACGATTTGTTGAATGTGCAACAATTCGTGAGAAGAGAAGAGTATAGATTAGCTGTGCAATTCCCATGAAGATATAGAAGGCAAGAAGTAGCCACATTCCATTCATAAACGTTGATTTACTAGGAGCTACATTTGTCGCTATTTTGTGAAGCCCGTTAATTGTTTGACCATGTGCTTTCACACTTTCTAATACTTGAGTTGGGACATTATGATCTGTCAATGTTCGCCAATCAGATACATGCAGTTGACCAGCAATTCCTTTAAGTTGGTCTTGTGCTTGAGTAATGTATCCTTTGTCAGACATAGCCTGATGAGCGAAAAAATCTTGTACATATGTCGTAAGATTCGTAATGGCATCTCCTAATAATTTCGGAGCTTCCACTTGGAAAACAGTCGCTGCAATAATGAAAATCGCAATAACTAAAAACTGTATTTTATATAATTTGAAATAGCTGAAGAAGAACTTCATGGCTTGATTATATTGTTTCATGATTAGTCCTCCTTTGCTTTCTGAGTATCGTAAATTTCACGGTAAATGTCGTTCGTTTCGACCAACTCTTTATGAGTTCCTTGTCCAACAAGTTCTCCATTATCAAGAACTAAGATGTTGTCAGCATGAACGACAGATGAAATCTTCTGTGCAATAATGATTGTTGTTGTATCTTTCAATTCTTTACTAAAAGCTTCTTGAACTAATTTTTCTGATTTGGCATCAAGAGCCGAAGTCGAATCATCTAAAATCAAAATCTTAGGATTTTTAATGACTCCACGTGTGATGGACATCCGTTGTTTTTGTCCACCTGAGAAGTTATTCCCACGCTCTTCTACTTCTGCTTCAAAGCCGGTAGGAAGTTTTTCAATAAATTCAAGGGCTTGTGAAATTCCAGCTGCTCGTTTCATTTCATCATCTGAAGCGTCTGATTTCCCTTGCTTTAGATTTCCTGCGATAGTCCCTGAGAAAAGTACTGCCTTCTGCAAAACAATAGAAATGGTTTTCTTAAGTGAGTTTTTAGAAACCTTACGCAAGTCTTGTCCACCAACAGAAACCATTCCTTCAGTAGGGTCAAAAAGACGTGGAATAAGCTGTGCAAGGGTTGATTTCCCTGACCCTGTCGCTCCAACCACACCAATCATTTGACCTGAAGCAATATCAAAGGAAATATCTTTTAATGTTGGATTTTCATCATCAGGATAGGCAAAGGTTACATGATCAAACTTAACAGAACCATCAAGTTCTTGGTCAGCCACATCTTCAAACATCATGGCAGGTTCAGTATTTAATACTTCTTCAATACGTTTGATAGATACAAATCCACGACTAGCAAACATCATAAGGAATCCACCCATAATGATGGCAAACATGATTTGACCCATGTAAGTCATGAATGAAGCGAATCCTCCAAGACCATGCTGAGCTGCAGCAGGTGAATGTGTCACAAAGGTAGAAATTGCCCAAATGGCAGCAAAAATTGCAACTTGTGAAACAATAGTGAAGGCAGGAATCATAGCAGAGAAGATATATCCTACAGATAAATTATGTCCATAAAGTTCGTCAGAGGTTTTGTCAAATTTATCAATCTGATTTTTTTCTTGAACGAAAGATTTTACGACACGACTTCCACGAAGGTTTTCTTTGGCAATTCCATTGATTTTATCCATGAGTTTTTGGAAAATCATGAAATGAGGTGTCATTGATTTCATTGAAATCATAGTGATTCCTACGATTAGAACGAGCAAGATAACAATAATCCACCAAAGTTCTGGCATTGTGATGATAGAGAGTACAATACCCCCTACAAGTAAGATAGGAATACGGAGCAAGATTTGGAAGAACATCATAGTCAAGTTTTGGACTTGATTGACATCATTAGTCATACGAACGACCAAATTTCCTGCATTGAATTTCTCAATGTTTTCATAAGAAAACGTTTGAATTTTACGAAAAGTTGTCTCACGAATATCTGCAGAAACTTCCTGTGCCACTTTAGCAGCAAGAACCGTATTGACAATACTAGCAATCAATCCAATTCCAGCAACTACAAGAAGCCAGATTCCAATAGGGGTAATTTTTGCCATACGATCATGGTTACTTAAACTTGTATCTGCCAAAGTTGTCATGATATCTTTCAAAAATTGGGGTTGCCACAATGATGCTGCAACCATCACAAGCATGGCAAGGAGAGCAACAGTCGCTAGACCTTTATGCTTTCCAATAGCTTTCATTAACATATAAATAAATCCTTTCAAGATAAATATGATTTTGCTTTTTTGATTAATCAAAATCTATGCTTCCTAATTTTAACACAAATAAATGCAAATTATAACAAGGAGATACTAAAATTAAATGCTTTTATCTCTACTTGCATGATGATTTTGTTATAATGTAAAGATATGAATAGTTGGAGAAGATATGCGTAATAATCAAGCACAAAATCTTAAATTAGCTGAAAAGGGAGTATGGGTGAGTATTTTAGCCTATGTTTTTCTTTCTATTTTACAGATTACTGTAGCAAGCCTTGTGCATTCTTCCAGTCTGCGTGCCAATGGATTTAATAATGTGACGGATATTTTAGGAAATATCGCTTTACTGATTGGTTTACGCATTGCACGCATTCCTTCTGACGACGATCATACTTATGGGCATTGGAAGGTTGAATCTGTTGCTAGTCTCATTTCTAGTTTCATCATGTTCGCCATTGGATTTGAAATCTTACGTGAAACGGTAACAAGCTTTCTCTCTCATGAAAAACAAGTCATTGATCCTATTGGTGCTGTTATTGGAGTGTTTTCAGCCTTTGTCATGCTAGTGGTTTATTTCTACACTCGTAAACTTGCCAAACAAACTCGCTCTTCTGCACTTCATGCAGCAAGTAAGGATAATTTAGCGGATGCTCTAGCCTCTATCGCCACCTCTGTTGCTATTCTTGTATCAGCGTTCCACTGGGAATTTGTAGATAAGGCTTTAGCCATTATCATTGCTCTTATCATTCTTAAAACAGCCTATGAAATTTTTAGAGATTGTGTATTTACTCTGACAGATGGATTCGATGAACATTTGTTAGAAGACTATTCCCAAGCCATATTGCTCATTGATAAAGTCAAAAAAGTCCGTACCATTCGAGGTCGTACCTACGGCTCTAATATCTTCTTGGATGTTGTAGTTGAGATGTCTCCTGATTTAAGCGTTTCAGAAAGCCATGCGGCTACGGAAGAAATTGAAGAAACGCTGATGAGTGGATTTGATGTCTTTGATGTGGATGTCCATGTCGAACCTGCTACTCTTACAGACGAAGAACATTTTAGCTCCCGCTCATTAGAATTACTCGCTAAAGAAGAAGATGTGCTCAATGAAAATCATTTAGATGACTTATTAGATGATTCTTATCAAGAAATTTCAGCCAATGGACAACGTATGGATAAGGAAGAAAAAATAAATTCTGCAAGCAAGAAAAATCTTGCCATTAAATCCTATCAAACTCAGCAAGTCAGCAAACGTACCTTCATGCTTACCTATGAATACACTGAAGACAATAAAGAATTTGCCGTAACAAGCACTTGGAGACGAGTGGAAGAATGGCATATCATTTATAGACAAGTCACAAAAAAAGGAAGCTTATAAGCTTCCTTTTTTATTTTCGCTAAGATTAAAGTTTAGATTCTACTTCAACCAATGCTTTTTCGACAATCAATTTTTGGTCATCAATGCGTTTAACACGTCCTTGAATTTCCTTGATTCCCATTTCAATGGCACGTTTAAATCCCGGATTACTGAGTTTTGGTTCAAAGAAAGCCTTGTATTCTGCTAATTTTGCTTCAGTTTTGAAGACATTTCCGGGATAGATAACAAACTTGTCGTAAGACATATCCCCACCTAATTTTTCAGCAATAAATTCCCAATTTTCTTTTTCCCAAGTCCATGCTGCATCTTGTGCATAGTCTTTACTGAGAAGGTAGAACCAAGAGAAAGCAATGTCTTGAGGTTTGACTGCATCAGCATTTTTTATATTGTCCAAGAGGTACTGAACAGAAGCTGTATCCTTAACATTGGCTACTGCCCCTGCAAGCTCACGCTTAAGTTCTTGAAGACTGGTCTTCACATAGAAATTCATGTATTTTTTAACCAAATCTAATGAATTTTCAACCTTGATTTCATTAGCTAACACAATAGGGCGAATATCAGCCGGAATAGTATCGTAGCTATCTTTATGTCCTTGGAAGATTTGAGAGGCTTTAGCAATGGCTTCCTCATTCTCTGCATAAATCATACGAGAAAGCACCGTTCCACGTAGCGTTTCATCTCCTGATGACTCTCCTGATTTTTTGTCCCAACCAAGACGGTTATAATTTTTAACAAATAATTTACCAATAAGAGATTTATAAGTTTTCTCAGAAGCAGTATCCTCATCGACGAAAAGTCCCAA
>WREM01000065.1 GCA_009779335.1 Streptococcaceae bacterium
AGACACTAACTTCAATATATCTTTGAAGTAAATCAACTTCCAGCTTGTTGGTATAGGAGTATCAAAATCAATTTTTTCCTTGTTCCAGTAATATGAGTTATCCTCAGCTTTATAAATGACCGTCTCCTGCAAATCTTTCTTCTTGAGTTTGCCTGCCTCATAGAGTTTCAGCTTTTCAGCTCGAATTTTTTCTAGCAAAACTTCGACAGGTTCGTCATTCGGGTCTTGTGGGACGAGTTTACCTTGCATGGCATGTTGGAGGATGGATTTACGGAGTTTGTCGGGGAAGG
This sequence comes from Streptococcaceae bacterium, assembly GCA_009779335.1. GTDB lineage: Bacteria > Bacillota > Bacilli > Lactobacillales > Streptococcaceae > Lactococcus. The sequence continues at coordinate 291 of WREM01000065.1, forward strand.
TTTTATCTAATTTTTCAAGTTTGGAGTAGTTTTCGTCATATTCACTAATCAAAGATAAAGCAAATTCTAACCGTTTAACTATTCTATCTTGCTCGTTAATTGGTGGCAATGGGATAAAGTATTGATTCGCCCTCGAAATTGTTAGTGTTGCAACCGTAGTTCCCATTGCCTGATCCATTATTTGTTTTTTCATAAATGGACTTTCCATAAGCCTTTGAATAAACTCGGGTTTACTACGAGAAAAATTTTCAAAACATAGAACAGACGCGTCTTTGTAATAAAATTTATCTTCTGATTTTACGACGTAGGTTTTACCAAGCGTGCCAACAGCAGTTACCATTAAATCATTTTGCTTAGGAACTCCACTTTTTGAATATTGTTCATAAAGTTTCTCTGTGATATATAAGTCATTGTCAACATTGCCATATTCAGCTAATCTAGCAATTTCACGAGCTCGGTAAAATGGAATCCCTTTAGTTTGCCAATCGCTTTTATGAACCCTTCTAGCCGATACTACATTTACCAAATTAGACAGCCTTACCCAATCCCAACTCTCAGGAATCTCAAACGGCACCTCAATCTCTTTGACTGTCCCATCCGCAAACTTCTCATAATGTAAACCATCGGCAGCCCGAAAAATCTCAGTTTCGTTCTTATCTCGCTTAATTTTTCCCGCTTTAATAAGTTTTTCTTTTTCAGCCTTGATACGTTTTAGCAGTTCACTAGCTGGCTCATCATTGGGGTCTTGAGAAACAAGTTTCCCCTCCATTGCTCGCTGCAAGATACTGGCTTTTAATTGCTCAGGAGTCAATTTCGCCACCTCCTAGTAGTTCATCGAATACAGTAGGTAACTTATCCTGCTCTGACAGACGCAACTGCTTAAAATTCTCATACTCAGAGTTCGCATGCTCTATTGCTAAGTCGTGTGAGATTTTTCCTGCTCCTATCAAAACATCACGCCGACTGAGGGTCAAGAAACCATCTAATGCCTCAATCCAGTCTTTCATGTACATCGGAATGCGGCGATTTGCCTGAGCTTGTGCAAAGGTTAAATACGCCTCGACAATGTCATTCAAAGCACTTAATTCCTCTTGATTGAGATAATTCTTTGCGACACTAACACCTGACTTTCTAATCATTGCCCCACGCCAGTTGGTCAAGCCCATATTTGGCTTTTTAGCATCAGCTCGTGAGCGAATAATCTCTGCTGCAGTTTGCCCTGTAATCGCCCAATGCAGCTTGTTTTGAACGGTCTGGAAGAATAAAATGCTCATCTCCTCCGTCGGGTCATAGTCAATACTTGTCGCATAAATATCCGTGATTTTTTGATAGAATCGCCGCTCAGATGTCCGAATATCTTGGATACGAGCCAGCAATTCATCGAAATAATCAAAAGGCAAGTCAGGATTTTTCAGGCGTTCATCATCCAGCATAAAGCCTTTAACGATAAATTCTCGTAAATGCTCCGTCGCCCATTGCCTAAATTTTGTCGCAGTACGGCTCTTGATACGGTAGCCAACGGAGATAATCATATCGAGATTATAAAACTTTTTATTGTAATTTTTCCCATCGGAGGAAGTGGTTCGGAATTTCCGAACTACTGAATTTTCCTCCAGCTCGCCGTCTTCAAAGATATGTTTGATGTGCTCACTTACGTTTGCCTTGCTACTTTGAAAGAGCTGAACAAGTTGGTCCTGGGTCAGCCAAACAGTGTCTCCATCAAATCTGACGTCAATTTTCAGCTTGCCATCTTCTGTCTGATAAATCAAAAACTGACTGTTAGTCGCTTGCGGAAGTTGATTTTCTTTCGTCATTCGTTCTCCTCCAGCATCTGCATGATTTCGGCTAAGACCGTATCAATCTTTTCATTCAGTTCTTTTCGTTCGGTGTTATATTGCTTAATGAGCTCCATCGGCTCTAGGATTTCTTCTTCCTCTTGTGGAAAGCCACATTGGTCAAAGTTATAGTCCAGCTCAGCCAGATCTTTAGGCGTATACTTTTTGGCTTTAGGGAAATTTCCCTCCATGATTTCTTCCCGATTTCCCCACCAATCACGGACAGGATTAAAATGCTCAGATTTCATTGGTTTGGTCTTTGAGAAATTTTTATAGCCCTCTGGCATGTCCAAACGATAAAACCAAGTTTCTTTTGTCTTTTTCTTTTTGTCAAAGAACAGAATATTGGTGTGAATGCTTGTATAAGGAGCAAAAACACTATGTGGCAGGCGGATAATCGTATGAAGATTAAACTCCTCTACCAGTTTTTTCTTGAGTGTTGTTTTTGTCCCTGTGCCAAACAGAAAACCGTCAGGCAAGATAACGCCCACACGCCCATCACGTTTCAGACGATACATAATGACAGACATGAATAAATCCGCTGTCTCGGAAGTACGAAGTTCCGCAGGGAAATTCTTTTGTACGACCGCAAGTTCTGACCCGCCAAAAGGTGGATTCATCATGATGATGTCAAATTTCTCATTTTCTTTGTAATCTCGAACGTTTCGTTCTAGCGAGTTTCCGTGTAAAATATTGGGGTCATCAATTTCGTGCAAGAAAAGATTAGTAACAGCAAGGAGATGCGGGAAGGCTTTTTTCTCAATACCAAAGACTGAGTGATTATAAGTTTCAACATCTTCGACCGTTTTCTTTTGTGTTTCCAAACGTTTCAAAGTTGAAGTCAAGAATCCACCTGTTCCACAGGCAAAGTCAGCCATTGTTTCGCCAAGTTTTGGGTCAAGGATTTCAGCAATAAAATCCGTAACCGCACGAGGTGTGTAAAATTCGCCTGCATTTCCTGCAGATTGAATATCTTTCAAGATAGACTCGTAAATGTCATTGAACAAATGACGGTCTTCTGAGTTATTGAAATCGACCTCATCGACGACATTCAGCACCTGTCGTAACAGCGTTCCATTTTTCATGTAATTGTTGGCATCTTCAAAGGCAGACTTCACAATCTGCTTACGAATCGGCATTTCTGTAGTGATTTCAACTGCTTTGAGTCCTTTGAACAGCTCATTATTGACAAATTCAAGGAGTGAATCACCCGTTAGTACTTGCTCGCCTTTTTCAGAATGAGCCCAGTTTCGCCATTTGAGCTTATCGGGAAGAATAGACTCATAGTCATCCTCCTCAATCTCCCAAACTTCTTCACGGCTATCATAAATCTTGAGAAAGAGCATCCAGCTCATTTGCTCAATACGTTGTGCATCCCCGTTGACACCTGCATCATTTCGCATGATGTCTTGAATTTTTTTTACAAATGAATTACTTGCCATATTTTCTTTCTATTTTTAAGCCGTCATCGTATAAAGCTCACGAGTAAGCTCTTTGACAGCATTTTGATATTGTTGTCTGCCACCAAAATTCCTGATGACATAAGTAATACCTTTGAATTTATCAAAATCTGGTAATTTCAAGACAGATAAATCTTCGATATTTTCAATTCCTGAGTCCTTGTATTTGTCTAGGAGAATTTCAAGCACTTCTCTTGCCTCATCTGAATATTGATAAAGATAGCCACGTTTTTTGACATTATTGACCCGCTCTGCTTTTGTTAGTGGCTTTTGACCGTAAGCGAGCTGCAAAAGCAAATCAAAATCATCAATATCTGTGAGATTTTTCTCGCTCAGACGAATTTCGTCGAGAAAAACACCTTTCTTTTCCAGTTCCTCGATGATTGCTGATTTCCTATCTGCATCAGACCAAGCTTGAATAAAATCATTTAAGGTTGCATATTGTCCTAACACATTTTTCTTGGAGTAGTCTATCAGACTTTCTGTGATTAACTTTCCGTCTGCATCTATGATTTGAACCGTAGCATTGACGACTTTGACTTCTTTATCATCCACATAGTATTTTGGCGTAGGTGGCTCTGTTGGTTTTGGCGTATTACCTCCGCCCTTGGGTGGTGTATCTCCTCCGTCAATAATCATCACAGGGTCTCCATCAAAGTCTGGGTCTGCAAATTTATTCGTTACATTTCTAAAGTCGATGATAGTAAAGAAAGTCTTGCCATTATCTTCATCGAGCCGAGTCCCCCGCCCGATGATTTGCTTAAACTCTGTCATGGATTGAATATTGGCATCAAGTACGATTGTTTTACAGGTTTTAGCATCTACACCTGTCGTCAAAAGTTTTGAAGTTGTTACAAGCACAGGATATTTCTCATTAGGGTCTGAAAAGTTTTCGAGTTGCTCAATACCCTCTTTTTCTCCACTCGTCATTTGCATCACATAACGGGGCTCTTCTAGCATTAAATCTGAGTTTTCATTAGCCAATGCGATACGCATTCTTGTGGCGTGCTCAATATCGACACAGAAAAAAATGGACTTGTCAAATCTGGCATTTCTATTTTTTAAGTAATCGGATACATATTTTGCTACCTTTTTCGTTCGATTATCAATGACAATCGTCTTATCAAAATCCTTGCGATTATATTGACGGTCTTCAATCATCATGCCATATTTATCGGTTTTGCCTTTTTCAGGACGATAATTATTGACATCAATGTCGAAATTAACCCGAATCACACGGTAGGGAGCTAAAAAGCCGTCATCAATTCCTTGCTTGAGACTGTAAGTATAAATTGGCTTGCCAAAGTATTTCTCGTTGGAAGTGACATTATCCTCTTTTGGCGTTGCCGTCATCCCTATCTGAGTGGCAGAACTAAAGTAATCAAGGATTTTTCGCCAGTTGGACTCCTCTTTTGCGGAGCCACGATGAGCTTCGTCAATGACAATCAGGTCAAAATAATTTGGACCAAATTTCTCATAATGTGTTTCGGTACCGTCTTCTCCAGCCAGTTGCTGATACAAACCCAAATAAATCTCGTAAGAATTAAACGCCTCTGGCGAATTGAGCAATTTTGCATCAATGATGGTTTTTCGATTCCCAAAGGGCTTAAAGTCCTTATTAAAAGGTTGTTCAATCAGAACTTTACGGTCTGCTAAATAAAGCACCCGCTTTTTGAGACCTGCTTGCATAAGGCGGTGAATGATTTGAAAAGCAGTATAGGTCTTTCCTGTTCCTGTTGCAAGAACAAACATGATTCGCTCTTGACCGTTTGCAACTGCTTCAACTGTGCGATTGATTGCTATTCGTTGATAATATCGTGGAGTATTCGCATCCTGAGCTGTATAATAGCTCTGGAGTTTCATCGCTTGCTCTTTTTCGGTTAATTTACCGTCTCTGACCCAGCGTCCCCATAATTCTTCTTTAGTCGGAAATTCATCAAGTGCTAATTCTCGCTCTTTTCCAGTCAAAAAATCATGTTCAACAAAAGCATCTCCATTCGATGAATAGACAAAAGGCACATCTAAAATCTGACCATAGCCCATCGCCTGCTGTAAACCATGACCGACTGAGTGAGCATTGTCTTTCGCCTCAACAACCGCAATCGGATTGTTTAGCGTGTAGAAAAGCAAATAGTCTGTAAACTTAGCTTTCTCCCGTTTTGATTTCTCGCCATTAACTTGAACTCGTCCATCTGTGAAAGACTTTTCATAAAGAATATCCGATCCATTTTTCCAGCCCTTATTCACAAGAGCAGGCGTGATAAAATTCGCTTTAATGTCTTCTTCCGACATTTGCTGTTTAGGAATTAAATACTCTACCATTTCCATTACCCGCTCTCTATGAGTTCCAGTGGTAAAATATTCTCTTTCTCAGAATTCGGCTCGAATATTTTGACTAAAGCTCAACTAGATTTTGCAATCATATTTTTTTGAAAAAAGTTCTGATAATATTGTTATCCAGAACTAACCGTTAACTCTATTATATCATTATTTTCGTCATTTTTGTTACCACTTTTTTAGCAAAGACTCGACCATATAGCCGAGTCCCCTTTTGTTCTAAACACACCATTGTTTCATGAATATTTTTGTGAATTTTTGATTTACTAGCTCTACTTTGTGGGATTTCTATCCGTTGTAGAGCTATTTTTGAAAATTAAACGGTTTTTATATCAGAAATTATATATCAAGATAAATTCTATATCTTCTTCCTCTTTAATAAAATATGTTAAAATTTAGTCATGAATAAATTAATGAAATTTGGGCTGGGAGCTGTGCTTGGTTTAGCAG
>WREM01000066.1 GCA_009779335.1 Streptococcaceae bacterium
CCGAGACGCACTCTATCTATGAGGTATACCGCATTTTTTTCAAGCTTCTCATAGAGTTTCTTTCTTAACTGGCTACTGATTTTCAAAATCCAGTTATGGCTGGTCAAACGTTCAATGTAGCGTACCAATGGACGAGCAATTCCAAAAATTCTGACCATAAGAACAGGAACGTAAATCATAAGAATATTCTCAGGTTTGGTCGCTGATTTAGAAATCACATATCCTGCTGAAAACATGAGCAAACTTGCACATAACATGGTCAATGTTCCTAGAAGAATGGCAATAACTAACCCACCACGATGTTTCTTGAGGAAGGGAGTAATCCATTCATTGCCAAATAATATATCTCTGAATTTCATGTTAATTCCCTCCCTTCATATCTGCTATAAGTCTTTGGTAATAGGCATTTTGAGAGAGTAATTCTTCGTGCGAGCCTACACCTTCTACTTTACCATCATTGAGGACGATGACTAAATCCATTTGGGGCAACCAATGCAGACGATGCGTAGCAAGAAAGACCAGTTTGTCATCCAATAAAGGTAATAAATTGTTTTTTATTTCAAGCTCTGTTTCAATGTCCAAATGAGCGGTTGGTTCATCAAGGAACAATATATTTCTATCTTCTGAGAGAAAAGCACGAGCCAAGGCTAAACGTTGAGACTGCCCACCAGAAAGCGTCCGTCCTGCTGAACCGACCAAACTGTCTAAACCTATTTCTGCCACTAAATCCTCTAATCCCGCTAATTTAACCGCTGTCCTGATCTGTTCATCGCTAGCATGAGGCTGATAAAAGGCAATGTTCTCTCTTAATGTTGCTGAAAAAATATAAGTCTTTTGAGGAATGAATTGAATGGACTGACGATACTTTTCATCAACTAGGGTTTCAAATACTTGATGATTAATAGTAACCTGCCCCGAGGAAGGTTGTAAGAAACCTGCAAGCATGGATAAGAGTGTGGACTTCCCAGATCCTGATGCCCCAACCAATGCCACTTTCTTGAATCCCGTCAATTCTAAATGAACACCTGAGATGCCTCGCCCAGTATCATAGACCTTAGACAAATTTTCCAATTTCAGATGAGAATCATCCGTCCAAACTATTTTATTCTCCAAAGTTTTCCCTAAAGTTACTTCTCTATCCATTATCCTCATGATAGAAGCAAAAGCGTTCTTCCCATTGAGTGTGGCATGATAATCTCCTGCAAATTCTCTGAGGGGCAGAAAATATTCAGGGGCTAATATGAGGGCTGCAAGAGCGGGAAAGAGTAAAATCCCTCCTGACATCAACCGTAAACCTAAGAAAAGTGCCACGATTGCCACAGATAAAGTAGCAAAGAAATCTAATGCAAAGGTAGAAAGGATAGCTACTCTGAGCGTTGAAATTGTCGCTTTTCTGAATCGTTCACTGGTTTTATAGACAGAGTTAGCATAAGGCTTAGATAAGCCAAAATACTTAAGTGTAGAAAGTCCACGCAAAGAATCTAAAAAGTGATTAGATAACATCTGGAAAGATTGATACTGACGCTCTGCACGTCCTTGTGCCATATAACCTAGTAAAATCATAAAAATAATAGCAAAAGGAAAGGCAATCGCCAACACAATCGCTGATTGCCAATCTAAAAAGACAATGGCTACCCAGACAAATACAGGTATCATCATCATATTCAGTACTTTTGACAAGACCAATTTAATATAATTTTCTACCTGTTCAATCCCTGAGACAACAGTCGATGTCAAAGAACCAGATCCCATCTGACTGTTAATGTCAGGGCCTAGATTAAATATTTTTTCTAATAGATTGCCACGAAGTTCTGAAGCTAATTTATAGGAGAATTTATCCAAAAATGACTGACGAATAAAATTCACGCCTTCTCGTGCAAGAAAGCTTAAGGCAAAGCCGATAAGTGTAGGTATCACTTCTGTGAATCTCTTGCCTTGCCACAATCCTGTGATAGAAGCCGATAAGAAAAGAGCCTGTCCTACTATGGTCAAAGCCTGTAAAAGAGCAAGCAACCCCAAAAGTGGAAATGCCTTTCTTACACCATCTAATCTGAAAAGAGCCTTATCTATCATTTATTTCTCCTAAACTGTCCTTCTCTCTATTATATAAAAAAATTCTAACTTAAGTCAGAATTTTCATTTATTTTATTGTCTAACAAAAAGCGAGGTTCTTGCTTTTAGTTTATTTGCTGTTGATGATAATGGAAATATCATCTGATAAGGCTTGCTTGCATTCATAATAATTTTGACCATTACCTCTTGCATCAATATAACAAAGATATGATTTACCATCACTATCCTTATGAATATAAAAACTATCAACTACTAAATTTTCATTTTCTCCGATAAAATGAAGTTCCATATCTTTGACTGAATCATCAACATCAATCTGCTTTACAAAAGATTTATCAATATTTTTCACTTCTTTAATTATTTCTGATTGTTGAGCCTTAGAAAATGAAATTGTTTTTGTAGTAGAGTTTCCTTCATCAAGGACACCATTTACCTGCTTAACATTAATGGTGTTTAATACATTCCCTATAGCATCATCTCCCTTATTCGAGAAAAGTAGATAATACTCATCATTTCCATAAGAAGGATTATTATCACGTGTGATTTGATGCACTTCTATCACTTTTTTAGAGTCAATTTTTGCTACCGCATAGACCTTCTCTTGTACATAAGGACTAAATATATTAGTGATTTTTTTATCTAGCACTAATTTTTTTACATTTGTATTTCCTGTATCGCTTATGCTCTCTTCATGAATATTGTAGGCAGGATAATATTGAATATTTTGGTACTTATATGTAAAATTTGAGGCAGGATAATTATTAATATTTCTACTAATGAAACCAACGGAAAGTAAAACAATAGGAATAGCAAGTACAATAATTCCTACAATTATTGCAATTATTGATTGCTTATAAATTTTATTTTTATTTTCCATACTTAATACCTCATGTTCTCACTTTTAGTTTATCTGCTGTTGATGATATTGCTGATGTTATCAGAGGGTTTCCAACCGTATTCACCCCCATCTCCATCATAGAAAAGAATGGTATGACCCTGCTTGTCTTTTCCTACCCATATATAAACACAGACACTTTCCTTATCAGATAGAATACTTATAGGGTTTTCCCATTTATCAACTTCCACCTTTTGAGCAGGCGTCTTGAACAAGGTTTTCAAATAGGAAAGGAGTTTTGTTTGATCATCATTTGAATAAAAGGAGTTCCACATCCAACTATTAGATGTACCACCAAGCCATGATTTCATGTGAGAAACTTTACTCGCATGAATGGTATCTAATACCTTTGAAATATTATCCCCATCTGAATTTTTCAGATAAATGATTGGATTACTCATCTCTTCATTTGGAAATTCTACCATAATCATATCTTTTTTATCAAACCCTTTGACAGAGTAAATTTCTGGATTGTGCCAATCCGGTGTCAATAATTTGAAATTATCGTTAGACCAACTTTGCGGAAATCCTACAAAATCTATATGTGTGATTGCATAATAAGTTTGGTTATTGTAATGAATTGTACCATCATTAATTGAATAGCTATCTTTTGAAAACTCCCCCTCATAGTATTTGGACATATCATCTACCCATGGATGAGTCGCATTATAAATGAAATATGCCCCTCCACCTATTATTAAAAAAAGAAAAGCTGATAAAACTGTAATCAGTGTAATTTTATGTGATTTTTTCATGATTCCCCTTATTATCTATATGTATGCAATCTTTCAATTTTTTGAGGATTTTGTTTATTATTTACTGCAAACCATGAACAATTATAATGATTACCTGCTTTTCTTGTTGGATTACAGTAAACATTAGTCCATTTGCTAAATTGTTTTATGTTTCGAGCAGCATGTTGACCAGCTTCTACGGCACAATTTATTGATTGTCCGTAAGTTAAACTTGCCAATGCACCGTTTATTCTAATAGCTGTATCAGGAATTAGCCCTAATATTGAGACGGGATGAGCCATACGAGCGACTAGAGAAATTCCCATTATCGTACTTTTCGCACAATCTGAACTATTCAATGGAAATTTCCCTAAATCTGTTTTACTTACATGACTAATATTTTTCCCATTTTCCTTGTATGTTCCAAAGAAATTGGTTTGATTCATTGGAGAATTGTCTCTAGATGCTTCATTACAAGAAACCATATTATTAGAGCCTATGACTTTAATTGTCCCTCTCCCAGCACCTGCCTGTGTACCAATTGGTGCAGATGTATAATATCTAATAGACTGTGCAGAAGCTTGATTAGTCGTCATCATATTATCCATTGCTTTAGAAATATCTGATGAATTTGCTGTTACTTTAAGGTTATCTTGATTAGTGTTGGAGGTATTTATCGGAGCTTCAAATACTTCTGAATTTTGATAAGAAACTACGGCATCTTTTTCTACTTTAGGTACATTTTTGACGGTATAATTACCTTTTGTATCCGCAGTTACTGTCTGATTTCCAATCGTTACTTGGGCGTTGGGTAATATTCCATTAATGACTGTATTTCCTTGTGCATCTGTTGTTGAGATAGAGTCTGCCGATGTAGATTGAAGCTCTTTAAGAGTATCTTGATAGATTTTTCTCTTATCAGGGTCTGTCTCTTGTGCAATTTGGGTAGTTAAGTCTGTCCTTGCATCTGCAAGTGTGCTGTTTATCCATTGTTTCATTTCAGGGGTTTCACTTGGAGTGAAGGTATAGTCTAGCTCTACTTTCCCTGTTACCGTTGTTGTATTACTGGCTGCTACTGCTTGGACTGATTGAGCTTCGTGGGCTCCTCCTAAAACAAGAAGTCCAAAAGCAAATAATAGTGTGAGTTTTGTTTTCTTCATTTTTTATCTCCTTACATCTTCATGTTTGCATCCATACCGAGTGCTTTTGAGAGTGGTTTATCAATCTTATAGACCCGTGACGAAACTTGGTCAAAGATATAGCTATTCCCATCTACATCCATCATGATTTGATAGTAAATTCCTATTTTACTGCTCTTGATATTGACGGATAGGTCATGTTCCATAACCACATCTTGAGGGGCATCAACTGATGGTTGACTCATGGCTTTGACAAATTCATTGATGACTTGACTGTCTGTGATTTTATTATCTGTCTCTAAACTATCAATCTTTTCACCAAGTAGGTTAATAGGGTTTTGATTTTGATTTTCATAGATATTTTCTGTCCCATGAGAGAGGACTGCGACATATCCACTTTCTCCCAAGTCGAAAACTTGGTCGCCTTTATCTGTCTCTCCAATGAGTTTGCCTAGTTTATTTGCATAAGCATCATAATTTGTCATTTTATAGACTTGATTATCTGCTGTAATTGTATCATTAAAGACCAGATATTTCTTAGGTTTTTGATTGAGCATTAAGAATACTGCAACTACCAAACCAACAATAACCAGTAGTGAAATGATACTTATGATTAGTTTTGATTTTTCATTTCTTTGAGTTTTTTCATTTGATTTCTCCTTTGAGTTGTGCAATTTGAAAATTTGGATTTTGTGACATTTGATATAACACATAGCTTGACATGATGACAGCTGAGAAACTTGTCCCATCTCGTGTAATAAGATGACCCCCTAAGGAAATGGTCTCAATTCCTGTACCATAAGTATAAACCTGCGAAAGTGTCTTCTTATCATCAATGCTTCCAACAGATATAACACCTTGACTATTTGCTGGCAGTGTCTTATCTCGACTAAAATTCTCACTTGATGCTACAACAGCAACCCCTTGTACATTAAGTTGATGAATGATGTCTTGGAATTTCTGATCATCCTCTTGATTATAGGGAAGTGAGATAGAAATATTGATTACCTTGATATTATACTTTTGATGATAGGTTAGAATCCATTGCAAAGACTTGATGAGATTATCTGTACTTGCTGTATCTTCACTGTCTAATACCTTTAGTTCGATAATATGAACATTAGGAAGTAGGTGCGTAGCTATATTAGTAATGGCTGTCCCGTGTCCCGTATCATCATAAGGAACTGTCTTGTGATTAACAAAATCTTGAAAGGTTAAAATATGAGGTTTTAATGTAGGAAGTATGGCACAACCACTATCAATAATAGCGAGATTGCCTGCACTTGTATCATTTTCAATATTCAATCTTTCTTTTATAAAATCAAGACTAACTGATTGTGATTGAACATTCTCAGATGAACTTGATGAAACAGTAGTGTTAGCTTGGTTATTCTTTGAACTACACGCAGATAAACACAATAATCCAATACTAAGCATGATATATAAGCTGAGTCTATGTTTTAATTTTATTTCCATTAGTGTTAGTCAAGGGGTACCCTTGACTCTTTCTTACTAAGAAAGAG
>WREM01000067.1 GCA_009779335.1 Streptococcaceae bacterium
ATTTTCTAATTCCTTATTGGAGAAGAGAAAACCATCTGTCGTCACTAGCTCCACGTCTAATTTCTTAAAGGCACGAGAGAGGAGAATCTGCATGAGACGAGCCACTGTTGATTTCCCTACAGCCACTGATCCTGAAATCCCGATAATGAGAGGCGGGGTCTTGACAATCTTCTGTAAAAATAATCCTTTTGAAAAACTCATGTCTTCTAAATTTTTCTTGTAAAGACGGATTAAATGCACCAAGGGTAAGAATACATCTACGACATCTTGTAGAGAAATCTCATCATTGAGCGAGCGGATGCTTTCAAGCTCCTCATTTGTCAGAGGGGCGATAGATTTTTTATAAAGTTCTTGCCACGTTTCCCGTGATATTTCATCAAAATTTATAAATTCATTCATGTTTAATATTATAGCATAAGAAAAAAGAAGACGTCCGTCTTCTATATTATTATTATTTGTAGATTTCAAGCAATCCTAGGAAGCTATCTGCTTCAAGTGCAGCTCCACCGACAAGAGCTCCGTCAATGTTTTCTTTAGACATGAGTTCTGCTACTGTTTCAGGTTTTACTGATCCACCATATTGGATGCGGACAGCATCTGCGACAGGTTTTCCGTAAAGTCTTTCAACTGTTGAACGAACAACACCACACGTTTGGTCAGCGATTTCTGCTGTGGCTGTTTTTCCTGTTCCGATTGCCCAGATTGGTTCGTAAGCGATGACCATGCTGGCTACATCTTTAGCATCAATTCCTGCAAGTCCTGCTTCGATTTGAGCTGAAACCCATTCTGCAGTTTTTCCTGCTTCAAATGTTTCAAGTGTTTCCCCACAACAAAGAATTGGTGTTACACCTTCAGCGATAAGAGCTTTTGCCTTCTTGTTGATGTCTTCATCTGTTTCATGGAAATATTCACGGCGTTCAGAGTGACCGATTACAGCATATTCAATTCCTTCTGATGCAAGCATCCATGGAGAAATTTCTCCTGTGAACGCTCCTGAATTTTCAAAATATACATTTTCAGCTGCCACTTTAAGTGGGTTATTGCCTGAATGATGTTTCAATGGCACAAGGTACATAGCAGGTGCAGCGATTGCTACTTCTACTTTGTCTTCTGATGGTAATTGACCATCAATATTTTTTATGAAAGCAAAGACTTCCTTGAGGTTTTTATTCATTTTCCAGTTTCCTGCAATGATTGGTTTACGTGACATGATTGTCTCCTTTTATTATTAATTTTACTTGTTTATTTTATCACAAATAATAGAAATTTGCTTAAGTCTTATCTGATAGATTTTGTGATTTATCGTCTCCCATAATGTGAGAAATCATTCGCCGTATGAATCAAATCTGTCCCGTGTCGTTCAAAGTTGTATCGCATGATGAATTGAAGGATTTTTTTAATTCTGTCTTGTGAGAGATCAGATGGTAAAAGCAGGCTTTCTTCTGTCTGAGTTACTCCCCATTTGAAGAAAGGGGCAATGGCTTCTGCATCCAGTCCCTCTGTCCCATAAATGACTGTCCCCTCTTCTTTTACATTCATCCCAAAGAGTAATTGATGGTCCTCTTCTGCAAGCTTCGGCAGAAAGGCAGGTCTATTCATGACGACTTTTTCTTGTACATCTGGATAGAGTTCGTGTACCAGCTGACAAATGTATATTAAGGTTTCTTGTTGATTTTCTTTGAGTGTCTTATCATTGAAATAACTTTCAAAGTCTTTGGTTTCTGTCATTTTTACCTGTCTTTCTATTTGATTATTTGAAGAGTAGAGAGAGGAACATGAGTAGGGTTTGCAAGAGAGAGAATATCATGAGAATCTTGACCGAACAAATGAAAGTTTCTCTCTTTATTTGTTTGCTGAGATAGAGTTTCCCCTGCTTGATGATAAATGGGATTAAAACAAGTGTACCAAGCATGATAGGAGAGAGTATACCTAACCCAACAGCTGAAATAATAGTAAGGTATGCCAGTACAATAGCTACAACCCACCAACGCAAGGCGTTCTGCTTGCCAATATAATGCACAATGGTATAGCGTTCATTCGCTTCATCCTCCTCTAAATCACAGGTGTTATTGGCTAACATGAGATTTGAGATAAGCAAGACACTAGGTAGAGCAATTAAAAATATAATCAATAGAGTCTCTATATTCCATATCATTGCTTGACCTGCATTGATATAGACACAGATGAGAAAGATGACATATCCCATAGTAAAGCCACTTGCCACTTCTCCGATAGGTAAACTTGAGAGAGGCTTTGGTCCTCCTGCATAGAAAATTCCAATTAAATAGCAAAACAGACCCAACCAAAAAACTGGCCAACCCACCATAAAAGCTACAATCAATCCCAAGATAAGAGAACTGGAAAAGAAGAATACGAGCAATGCCTTAATCGTTGAGAGTGAGAGATTTTCACGCCCAATGATATTAGTATCTTTTTTATAGCCTTCTGTATCTATTGCATTATGATAGTCATTATAGTTGTCCCATATATCTACAAAACAATTAAAAAAGAACATGGCAATAAAATAAAGGGCTAGAGGGAAAAGATTAACCTGATTATAGTGATAAAGACTGAAAGCCAAGCCAAGTAAAAAAGGAAAGACAGAGGCTGTCTTCGCTTTTAATTCAATCAATTCTGCAAATGTATTAAATTTCATATTAGTATTTTCTCTTTAACAATAGCTGTGTCGCTTGATTCAAGGTTTCTCTGTATGGGGATTGAGGGAGTTTGTCGATTTCTGCTAGAGCAAGATTGGTTAATCCATTTGCCAACTCCATGCTTTGCTTTATTCCTCCCAGTTCTTCAACTAAGTGAGCAAGGTTCAGACATTCTTCATCTGTAAGATCTTTAGCTTTTTCCATATAGGGTCTGATTTGTTCAGGTGCTGTCTCTTTTGCTAGAAGCAGGGGAAGGGTGAAAATTCCTTGTTTTACATCTGTGAGGACAGGTTTATTGGATGCTTTGGTATCAATCGTAAAATTGAGAATATCATCATAAATCTGAAAAGCTAAACCAATGGCAAGCCCAATTTTTTTGGCTGAATGTTGCATGGCTCTATCCGCTCCTGCAAAGTAGGCTCCTTCTAGGCAGGCGAGACTCAAAAGCTCTGCTGTCTTTCCACTGATCGCTTTCAAATATTTATGAATACTTATCTCAGTATTGAATGTTCCTTGTTTTTGAATTAATTCTCCTTGGAGGATTTTCTTCATTGATTTGGCATTGCGAAGTAAGAAAGGTGTATCAATCATGGTCTCACAAAGCAATTCAAAATAAATGGTATAGATAAAATCCCCTGTATAAACTGCTACATCTTTGCCAAACTGGGATTGCACGGTCTCTGATCCACGTCGCAGGCTAGAGTCATCAATAATATCATCATGTACAAGCGTAGCCAGATGAAGTAGTTCCAAGCTTGTAGCAATCTTAATGTAATCTTCTTGTTTTTTGTGTTGGCTTTCTTTATCAAAGACTTGAGTGGAAATCAAAAAGAGAGCAGGGCGTACCATCTTCCCTCCTTGATTTATACTCTTCTCCAATACTTCTTGTAAGTCTGAATCATTGATTTTTAAGCGTTCAATCATTAACGATTGTACTAAATCCAGCTTTTTTTGAATGTCTTGATAATTCTGCCAAAATTTAAGCAATATATATTTCCTTTTCCTGAAAATCAGACAAAACCTTGAGCAAATTTCTCAAGGCCTTGTTCTATTCTTAATTTTTAATCACGTTCATTTGCAACGATAGTATCTCCACCCTTGAAGAATACTGCATATAAAACAATCATACAAAGGATTGTAAATCCAGTAAGGACTATGAAGCTTGTACGAAGGTTCCCAATACCTGCTACAACGAATGGATAAATGAATCCACCGAGTCCTCCAATGGCTCCAACAAATCCTGTAACGGCTCCGGTATTTGATTTTGAAACGTAAGGTACCATCTTGAAGATGACCCCATTCCCAAATCCTGCAAATACAGCAAGCACAAAGACACCAATCATAAGCACAGTGAAACTCTTACCGTAGAAGGCCATGATAAGCGTTGCAATAGCAATTCCTGCAAAGTCAAACATAAGTAATTTCTTAGGCAAGACTTTATCTGCAATGGCTCCACCAATCGGACGGAGGATTGTTGCTACTGCTGAGAACCCTGCAGCCCAGAACCCTGCCAATACAAGAACTCGAGCAGGACTATCTGCTAGAATAAATCCACTGACATTCCCTTTACCGATCAATGTAGGAATAAGGTTACCAAACGCCATGAATGATCCAAATGTCAACATATAAAAGAACGAAAGATACCAAGTGTCTGCTTCTTTTGCGACAGATAAGGCATTTTTAAGTGTTTTGTTTTTGTCAGTTTTCATTTCTTTTGTAAGCAATGCAAAGAGAACGATGAATACTGCAAGCAAGATAACTAAGAAAGTATAAGCTTTTGAAATGTCTTTATTTGCACCGATGATAGATGGCAATGTGAGAGCTGATACAGCATTCCCGATATTTCCCATCCCTGCAATACCTAAGACAAGCCCTTGTTTTTCTGCTGGGAACCATACAGAGATGTAGCTGATGGCTACTGCAAATGATGTTCCTGCCATACCAAGAAGCAATGCAATCCATAACATTACAGAATAGTCATGTACATGAGGGATAATAAGCAATGGAATAAGTGTGAATATCATAAGCCCGATGAAAACTTTTTTCCCACCTAGACGGTCAGAAAGAATCCCCATAGGAATACGCATGATAGAACCAAGAAGTACAGGTACAGCGACCAATACTTTTTGTGCTCCTCCACCTGCTGCCATACCAAATGCCTTAGTCATAAATACTGAAGCAAGAGGGGCGATAGAAGACCATGCCATGAATGAAATAAGCATAGCCAATGTCCCCATAACGAGTGCCATAATAGCGGCACGATTGTTGTTTTTTGTGTCTGTCATTTTCTTTTCCTTAATAATTTCTAAATTTTAACTTACTTATTTTATCATAATTTCTTCAATAAATGTCAGATAAAAGCACATGATTTCATGTGCTAATTTTTTTCATTTACATTTTCTTCTCTTATGATGACTTTCTTGACATCTGTTTGACTTGGTGTTTCAAACATAATGTCCATCATGACTTCTTCAATGATTGATCGAAGACCACGAGCTCCAGTCTTTCTTTCAATGGCTTTTTCAGCAATGGCAACCAAAGCTTCTTCTTCAAATTCAAGTTGGACACCATCATAAGCCATAAGTTGTTGATATTGCTTGACAAGTGCGTTCTTTGGTTTGGTCAGAATATGAATCAAATCTTCTTTAGTTAATTGCTCAAGGGCTGTCACAACAGGAAGGCGTCCGATAAATTCAGGAATAAGTCCAAATTTTTGAATGTCTTCTGCGATGATTTCTTGCATATAAGAGTCTTGCTCAGATAATGTTTTATTATTATTAGAGCCAAATCCGATAACTTTCTCCCCTAGACGCTGTTTAACAATGTCTTCAATTCCATCGAACGCTCCACCTACTATAAACAGAATGTTTTTTGTATCAATCTGCAACATTTCTTGATTAGGGTGCTTGCGTCCGCCTTGCGGGGGAACTGAAGCTATTGTTCCTTCAATGATTTTGAGCAAGGCTTGCTGTACTCCTTCTCCTGATACATCACGAGTAATAGAGACATTTTCTGACTTCTTAGCGATTTTGTCGATTTCATCAATATAGATAATTCCATATTCTGCTCGTTCGATATTAAAATCACTGGCTTGCATGAGTTTCAATAGGATATTTTCGACGTCTTCTCCCACATAGCCTGCTTCTGTCAGACTTGTGGCATCAGCGATGGCGAAGGGAACATTGAGTGATTTCGCCAAGGTCTGTGCAAGAAATGTCTTCCCTGATCCTGTTGGTCCAATCAATAAAACATTGGATTTTTGAATTTCAACATCACTGTCTGATTCTTCTTGCTTGACGATAATTCTCTTGTAGTGGTTATATACTGCCACAGATAAAGCTTTTTTTGCTTGTTCCTGACCGATGACATATTCATTAAGGAAATCAAACATTTCCTTAGGTTTTCTGACTTCAACTTCAAAATCTTGAACAACTTCTGCATCATGAAGGTCGTCTTGCAACACTTCAACAGAAAGCTCAATACATTCATTACAGATGAAAGCTCCATTCCCTGCAATCATTCTGCGATTGTCTTCGTTTGATTTTCCACAAAAAGAACAATAAATTTGAGGTTGGTTTGTATTATCTTCTGACATTATTTCAATTTCTCATTTCTTCTTAAAAAAGTGTACCTGAAAAGGCATGAATAGAGTTCACAATATTTGTAAAAGC
>WREM01000068.1 GCA_009779335.1 Streptococcaceae bacterium
AATGATTTATTTTCTCATCTGACAGATGATGTGCTTGGTTTGCAAGATTGGGTGTTGTCAGGGCGTAAGAGAGAGTTTTTACAATCCTATCAAGCGTCAGAAGAAGGAGCAAGACAGGTTCAAAAAAATCTATTGACTTTTACCCGTAAGCGTAATCTCGTCCTACAAGCCATGTATACATTGTTAGTTCTCTTTCTCTTGTTTTGGGCAAGTGGAAATCTGAAAAATGGGGACGCTCCTAATTATATCGCTGCCGTCGCTCTAGCTATCTTTCCGCTCTTTGATGCCTTTTCTCCTCTATCAGATGCCATTGTAGAGACCAAGCGTTATGGAGATTCTGTTCAGCGTTTAGAGGATTTACCTGAGGTTGAGGGATCAAAACGCACAGAGATAATCAATGATGTTGATATTTCTATTCGTGAATTGCAGTTTGCATTTGAAGATAAGAAAATTTTTGACGGACTAAGTCTCAACATTCCTAAGGGACAACATCTAGCTCTTTTGGGGCGTTCAGGAGTAGGGAAATCTACTCTCGCAAGTTTAGTCAGAGGAGATTTACAAGCACAGTCAGGGCAATTAACCATTGGAGGAACACAACCTTATCTTGCAAAGAATGTAGAGAAAAAGATTGGAATCATTAATCAAAACCCCTATATTTTTAACACAAACATTCGTTCTAATCTCACACTAGGTAATCTCGAAGCCACAGATGAACAAATCTGGTCTGCTTTGGATAGAGTTGGTTTGAAAGAGATGATTCATGCTTTACCAGAAGGGGTGATGGAGATTGTAGATGAAGCAGGAATGCGATTCTCAGGTGGAGAGAGACAACGTCTTGCCTTGGCACGTATACTCTTGTCAGATGTTGATATAGTCATCCTTGATGAACCAACGGTTTCATTAGACCCTATTACAGAAAATCAAGTTTTGAATCTCTTCTTCGAACATCTTAGGGAAAAGACTGTTCTTTTCATTACCCACCATTTATTGGGTGTTCATCACATGGAGCGGGTGATTTTCTTAGCAGAGAGAAAAATTAAATTCGATGGAGCACCAAATGAACTATTAGAAAATAATGCTACATTCCAAAAACTTTATCACATGGATCAAGGAAAATAAAAAGCGATTGACTCGCTTTTTTCTATATTTGGTATAATTGAGATATGATTTATGAAATAGGTACGGATATTGAATCAATATCAAGAATAAAGCAATCAATCACACGTTCTAAGTCCTTCCCTGCCAAGGTATTAACAAAAAATGAGCTAGAAATGTTTAATGCGTGCAAAACAAAAAAAAGAAAAATAGAGTTTTTGGCAGGCCATTGGTCTGCTAAAGAAGCTTTTGCAAAGGCATACGGAACAGGATTTGGGAGTCAACTGTCTATGCAAGATTTAGAAGTGAGTTACGAGGAAAATGGACGACCAATTTTTAGTAAAACTCCCTTTGAAGGAAGGGCTAAACTCTCTATTTCCCATACTCGATTGTATGTGACAGCTGTAGTGATTTTAGAAAAATAAAGAGAGAACAGAAAAAATGAGTACCCTAAAAATCAATCAGGCGGTCAGTGCCTTGAAAAACGGAGAACTTGTCATTCTTCCCACAGAAACAGTTTATGGGATTTTTGCTGTTGCTAATAATCAGGATGCTGTTGAAAAACTCTACAAAATCAAAGGACGCCCCAAAGATAAAGCCTTGAATCTGAATGTCTCTACCTATGAAGAGATTCTCAAATACTCCATTAATCAACCGAGCTATCTTAAAAAATTGGTTGATACTTTTTTACCCGGAGCATTAACGATTATTTTACAGGCCTCAAGTCAAGTCCCTTCTTGGATTCATGAAGGAAAGACAACCGTTGGTTTTAGGATGCCTGCAATGAAGATTACACAAGGAGTCATTGTTCAAACAGGTACATTAGTAGGACCCTCTGCCAATTTAACGGGACAACCTAGTCCTATAATGTTTACAGATATTTCTAATGAAATCCTACAAGAAGTAAGTCTAGCACTGCAAGACGATGGAGTCTATGGGCAAGATTCGACCATCATAGATTTATCGGGACAAGAAGCACAGATATTAAGACAGGGGCAGATTACAAAGGAGGAACTCGTAAAGAAAGTTCCTGAACTCAACTTTGGTCGTGATTCTATTCAATAAGTTATCAAAAGAGTAAAAATTTGTTATACTAGAGAAGAAGAAAAAAATTAATAATAACTCGTGATAATCTACATTTTCTTCAAATAATACCAGATAAGTGATAGTAAAAAATGAAAAGAATAATAAAGATAATAATTACTTTTGTTGTAGTTATATTTGTAGTCCTCGCTTCAATATATATCTACCGCACACATAAAAATGTAAAGGCTGTAATGGCTTATGAAAATCAGATTTCACAAACTTTGAAAGAACAAGGTTTACAAGGAGATACCAAACTTGCTTTAGGTATTATTTATACTGAGACAAAAGGTAAAGTTCCTGATGTGATGCAATCAAGTGAGAGCTTGACAGCAACTAAGGGCTCTATATCTACCGAATCAGAGAGCATTAATCAAGGAGTGGCTAACCTTACTAAAGTATTAGAGTATGCACAAGTCAAACACACAGATGTGTGGACAGGTGTGCAGGCTTATAATTATGGGCAAAGTTATGTGGATTATGTTGCTCAACATGGGGGGACAAATAATATCGATTTAGCCAGAGCCTATTCTCGAGATGTGGTTGCTCCAAGCTTAGGAAACAAAACAGGAGAGACTTATTATCATATCACCTTAGATTCACTCATGAATAATGGCGGAAAGCTCTATGTCAATGGTGGAAATATGTTCTATGCTTCAGAAGTCAAATGGCATATGTTCCTACTTGATGTCTTTAATTGGTAATCAAAAAACGCTGGAGCGTTTTTATTTTATTCCTAGAATAGTAAAATCTCTATCATCTATAAATGAAGCAGGAATACTGTCTAAACATGATATAATTAATATCATGGAAATCATACAGTCTAGGGACAATAAGAAAATAAAAGAAGCAAGAAAGCTTTTGCAAAAGAAATACCGTACAGCATTTTATCTGATTGAGGGGTTTCATCTCTTGAAAGAGGCAAGAAATGCTCAGGCAGAGATTATTCAAGTTTTTGTAGCAGAGTCAAAATTAGGCGAGATCAAAGAACTGGATAATGTGATAGCAGTAAGTGATGAGGTATTGAAGAGTTTATCTGATACAGAAAGTCCACAAGGGGTAGTGGCTGTGGTTGCCCAATCAGAACAGTTACTTGACTTTACTGGAGAAGCTTATTTGATACTTGAAAATATTCAAGACCCCGGGAATGTAGGAACGATGGTACGTACTGCAGATGCGGGGGGTTATGATGGTGTTATTCTCATAGGAGATACTGCAGATATGTATAGTCCAAAGGTATTGCGTGCGATGCAGGGAAGCCATTTCCATATCCCTGTCATAACATCAAAAGACAAAGAAATACTGAACCAAGCTAAGCAAGTAGGAGTAGAATTACTGGCAACGACTTTATCAGCAAATTCTGTTTCTTATCAAGAAATTAAAAAGCCAGAAAAATTTGCTTTAATTATGGGAAATGAAGGTTCAGGTGTGTCAGAGTATGCACTCAGTCAAGCAGATCAACGGATTCATATTTCCATGGCAGGGCAAGCTGAATCCCTTAATGTAGCAGTTGCCGCAGGAATATTGATGTTTGGAATAAAATAAAAAGCGAAAATCTTCGCTTTTTTATTATGTTATGCTAGCTTAGAAGCTAATTCTTCTGCAAAGGCTTCAAGATTTGAAATGTCCTCTTCTTCAGCGTTCAAATCTACCTTGACAGATTCAGCTCCTTTTTCAGCTCCTGTTTCTGCAAAGACCTGATCAAACATATCGATACAGACACAGAACTCATCGTAGAAGGTATCCCCCGACCCACAAACGCCATAGATTTTTCCTGCAAGGTTGATTTCTTTCAAATCTTCATAGAAATCAACGATCTCATCAGGAAGCTCACCATCTCCGTAAGTATAGGTAGCTACAATACAGAGATCTGCATCAGCGAAGTCTTCAGCATCTACGGATGTACATTCATTGAGTTCAACATCAAGCCCTAAGGCTTCTAATTTATCAGAAACAATTTCTGCAATTTCTTCGGTATTCCCCGTCATACTTGCATAAACAATTTTTGCAATTGGCATAATTTCTCCTTTTATTATCTTATTTATTGTAACAAGATTTAAACAAAAAAGGAATTTATAGACTTTGTAGCAGATTTTAATGTAGATTTGAAGAGAAAAATGGTAAAATAAGAGAATAATAAGTATAGAAGGAAAAAAGTATGATTACATTAAAATCACCACGTGAGATTGAATTGATGGATAAGGCAGGAGATGTTTTAGCCTCTATTCATATTGGCTTGCGTGATTTGATAAAACCTGACATAGATATGTGGGAGATTGAGGAATATGTACGTAAACGCTGCAAGGAGGAAAATATGCTCCCTTTGCAAATTGGTGTGGATGGAGAACTTGAAGACTTTGCTTATGCAACCTGCTGTTCTCTCAATGATGAAGTGGCTCACGCCTACCCCCGTCATCAAAAATTAAAAGAGGGCGATATGATCAAGGTGGATATGGTTCTCGGTCTTGCAGGAGATGATAACGATGTTTCAAAACTTGATTTTGATAATGTCCCTGAAATGAAGAAAATTACTCAGAATTTCAATGGTGGGATTGCGGACTCTTGCTGGGCTTATGCAGTAGGTCAGATTTCTGAGCAGGCTCAAGAGTTGATGGATGTAACCAAGGAGTGCCTATACAAAGGCATTGAACAGGCAGTAGTTGGAAACCGATTGGGAGATATTGGTTGGGCTATACAAGAGCACGCTGAAAGTCATGGTTTTGGCGTTGTGCGTGATTTGGTAGGTCATGGAGTAGGACCAACTTTTCATGAGGAGCCAATGGTGCCTCACTATGGTGTTGCTGGTAAAGGGTTGCGTTTACGTGAGGGAATGGTATTGACCATTGAGCCAATGATTAATACAGGGACTTGGGAGATAGATACAGATATGACGACAGGTTGGGCTCATAAAACCCTTGATGGTGAATTATCTTGTCAGTATGAACATCAATTTGTTATCACAAAAGATGGTCCAGTCATCCTAACTAGTCAAGGACAAGAAGGCACATATTAAAAATTGGCAGAGATTTTCTGCCAATTTTCTACTCAAATAAGGAAGGAGAAGCCGTGAAGAATTTCATCAAAAAAATATTATCCAATCAGTATCTGAATGATTTCATCAATTTTTATAAATCTGCAGAGATGAGTTTATCCAGCATTGCTGTGGCTTATTATCTGATTATTTCACTTTTTCCTATGCTTCTTATCATTGGGAATGCTCTCCCTTATTTTCATTTGAATACAGGACAAATCTTGCATTTTTTTCAGGAGTACTTGCCTGCTCCTGTCTTTGATGGTTTAGAAGATGTGATAAAAAGTCTCTTTGAGCAGTCTAATCCAGCTCTCCTTTCTTTTTCTATTCTGGTAGGGGTATGGACCTTCGCTCGTGCATTGGACGCCTTGCAATTATCCATGAATAAGGCTTATGGAGTGAACCTTCATCGGGATTTTTTCTTTCGACGTTTGATAGGGATATTTGTAGGAATCATTATATTGCTCTTTATTTATGTCATGATTATGCTGACCACAGCAGGTGGAGTTGCACTGACTTTGATCAGAGAGCATATTGCCATTGATCAGGGACTCTACAGCTTTTTACACAATTTAAGTCTGCCAATAGTTGCTTTAACAGTATTTATATCTCTTTCTTTGTTGTATTTTTTACTTCCTAATGTCAAGATTCCAAAGGCCAGATATATTTTCCCGGGAGCCTTATTTTCAATGATTATCTTGGTCTTTTTTACCAATATCACTGCTCAATACATTACGCAGACACTCTATCGCTTCGCAGACATTAAGATTGTCGGATCATTGGTCATCGTTGCCCTCATGGTCTGGTTCATTTTCATCGCCCGTGTGCTTATCATAGGAGCCATATTCAACGCCATCTACCAAAAGAAAAAAGAAGGAACCATTCATACTCGACAAGGAGACATTGTAGAAATCATCAAAGATTGGAGGAAATCATAGATAAGTCAAAACAAAAAGCCTTCTAGGCTTTTTCATTTGTTTCTCCATTGTTCGTCTCTTCAACTTTTCTTTTTCTAAAGACGATGAATTTAGAGTAGAAGTAGTTGAGGACGATATTGAGGAATTGGATGGCAAGAGAGAGTGCCATAACCATATTGGTCTTAGTCATGTGGAGGGC
>WREM01000069.1 GCA_009779335.1 Streptococcaceae bacterium
ATCTCTTTCACCAACATAAGATGTGGCTCAATAAAAATTCCATAAATAAGTAGGAGTAAAAGTACAAGAATAATCCAAATCATAGACCTATTCTACCATAAATTGCCCTCACTCCAATCTAATCATATTTCTTTACAAAAGTTTTTATTCGTGTTATATTTACAAATGTAAACAATAAAAAAATGAAAGAAGGATTTCACTATGACATTCTTAGAAAATCTAGAAAAACGTCGCTCTATCTATACTTTAGGTAAAAACGTAGATACAGATAAAGCCATCGAAACGATCAAACAAGCTGTTCGTCTCTCTCCAACAGCCTTCAACTCTCAATCTACTCCTGTGCTCTTCCTTACAGGAGCTGCACAAGACAAGCTTTGGGATGAAATTGTAACCAACGAACTTCAAGCTGTAATGAAAGACACTCCAGCAGATGCTTGGGAAGCTACAAAAGCAAGAATCGCCGGATTCAAAGCTGCGGCAGGAACTGCACTCTTCTTTGAAGACCAGGACGTAGTCAAAGGATTGCAAGAACAATTCGCACTCTATGCAGACGCATTCCCATTCTTCTCAGAACAAGCTTCAGGAATCTCATCTGTCAACGCATGGACCGCACTCTCTGACATCAATGTCGGAGCTAATCTCCAACATTACAACCCACTCATTGACGCCAAGGTGGCTTCAGAGTGGAACATCCCAGCCTCATGGACGCTTCGTAGCCAATTAGTATTCGGATCAATCGAAGCCCCAGCAGGAGACAAGGAAATCCGTGAAGACCAAGGACGCTTTATCGAAGCAAAATAATTGGAAATTGGAACAAAAAAACAGCCTAGGCTGTTTTTTACATAGTTATCTATCCACCTGTAACATCTTTAATATCTTGGTTTTGTTCGTATTTTAATTCTTTACTACTTTCAAATTCATACTGAATAAGCTCAATCATGTCTTGGATAGAAATCATTTCTTTCTGACCATTTACATCTCGTACCTCCACTGACTTAGAATCCCAAACTAATTTCTGAATACCCTCTAATTTATCAAAATCTTCATCAGATTCTCCTTTTACAATGAGAAAATCTAAAATGCTTTGTCGTTTAATATCCACACCCTCATCAAACCAGTGTGCCACTTCACTATCAACCATAAAGCTCAACTTATAATTCATAACTAGGATATCTTCTTTCTCCCTGATTATTTTCATTACTTTTTCTCGCTGGTCAGCGACTCTTTGACCGCCACCTTTTAAAAGATTTACCAAATCTGCCGCTTGATCCTCTATATGATTTCTAATATTTCTTGCAGTATCAGGAACTTCATGTTCAGTTCCCTTTACCTCTGCAAATTCTTGCGTTGTGAAACGTGTAACAAGTATCTCTTTTAACTGATCAAAACTAATCTTTATCCCATCATGAAGATTTTCTAATCCATTATCATATAATGTAATTCTCTGCTTTTTTGATTGTCTCCATATAGAATTATAGAAAGTAAAGGTTAATGGTAGTGTCCATTTCACTTTAGCTGGTTCATGATTTACTAATTCAACACCACTCTCATCTTTGATTTTATCGAATAATCCGTTTTGCTCAGCTTCTGACACTTCCTTCTCACTAGGGTTTCTCCCCATTAACTGCTCAAAGTGTTTAAACCATTCATGTTTTGCTTGCTCATTAACTGTAGATTCAAGTTCAAATAACTCATTTTGCTTCGCCTCATCAATTTCTCTGCTGTTGGGTTCTCTTCCCATGAGTTGTTCAAAATTCTTTGTCCATTCTTCTTTTTTCATTTTTTCTCCTCATTCTCTTTCGCTTTGATATTTTATTAACCTATTATAGTCCTGCAACTTAGGATACTAATATTAATCAAGTTGATAATCAACACCAAGAATTTCTCCTTGATGTTTGTAAAATTTTTTATCATTTGCTTGATAATATGCAGGGCTCCAAATTGTTTTACAACTTTTAATTTCTAGCGTAATTTCAGAACAGAAGTATTCATGAAAAATTTCATTTGCCGTTTTCCCCATAAGAAAAATTTCTAGATTATCTTGATTTAATAGCTTAAGTTCATCACTAAAAATTTTTATCTGATTCTTAATATCTATCTCTCCACCTTTAATTCTTTTTTCGATTTCTTCTCCGTATTGTGCAGAATTAAGTTTGATTAAGTCAGTTAGATATGCCCCTTCATATTTTTCGTTTTTTAACATTTTCATTAATCTGTTATCTGTTGGTGTTTTGCAATGAAAATTATTCCATTCTTTCCAATCGTTTGGAAATTTAAAAATTTTTTCATTTCCTGATAAATTTGATCCAACAAATACATACTGTGGTTTTAATTTTGAAATATTTTTTTCAATTATAGAAGTATCTTTTTTATCCTCATCATTCCAAATAGCCCAACTTGATACTTGATGAAATTTTGTGGATTGATTATTGCATTCAAAGCTCTCTTCTTTAATCTTTTTATAGTCTTGTTTTATCATAATTTTCCTTATACAATCTTTCTATTGAAGTATGCTTTTGACAGAATTGTCAAAAGCTGATATACGTTAGTATATCAGCAGTTCATATAACCAAATTTTGGATCTTAGAAACACCCCCTGTTATGCTTGGCTTGCATAAGACAACAAAAAAGACAGCCTAGGCTGTCTTTTTTCAATATTAATTTTCGTCGTTTGCTACGAATGGCAAAAGTGCCATTACACGTGCACGTTTGATTGCTGTTACCACTTTACGTTGGTTTTTAGCTGATGTTCCAGTCACACGACGTGGTAAGATTTTACCACGTTCAGAGATGAAACGTTTCAAAAGTTCAGTGTCTTTGTAGTCAATCACTTCAATTTTGTTGGCTGCGATGTAGTCAACTTTTTTACGGCGTTTGAATCCGCCACGTTTTTGAAAAGCCATGTTAGTTTCTCCTTATATTATTCATTTTTATTGAAGTCTTTGGTACATTTTTCAAGCACGCTTGAAAAACTAGAATGGAAGATCATCGTCATTGATTTCCATTGGTGAACCACCGAATGGATCTGCATCACGACCAAAGTCTGGTGTTGCATTGTTTGCTGCAGGTGCTGATGAAGCTGAACCATTATTTGCTGTAAAGTTTCCACCTGCTGGTGCTCCACCTTCACGTGTCGCACGAGATTCAAGCATTTGGAAGTTGTCAACCACAACGTCAGTCGTGTAAACACGTTGACCTTGTTGATTTTCATAGCTTCCTGTTTGAATACGTCCAGTTACACCGATAAGTGCACCTTTTTTCGCCCAGCTTGCCAAGTTCTCAGCAGATTGACGCCAAATGACACAGTTAATAAAGTCTGCTTCACGTTCTCCATTAGCATTCTTAAATGTACGATTGACTGCCAATGAAAAACGAGCAGTTGCAATGTTTTGCGGTGTATAGCGAAGTTCAGGGTCACGAGTGAGGCGACCTACAAGTACAACGTTGTTAATCATAGATGATGTTTCCTTTTTACTTTGATGTAGTCGCTTTTAGGCTTCTACTTTTGTTACCATATGACGAAGAATGTCTGCATTGATTTTAGCAAGACGGTCAAATTCGCTCAATGCAAGTGCATCAGTTTCAGCTTCAAGTGTTGCGATACGGTAGATACCTTCACGGAAATCTTGAATTTCATAAGCGAGTTTACGAGTTTCCCAGTCTTTAGACTCGAGATTCTCAGCTCCATTGTCAGTTAAGATTTTGTCAAAACGTTCAACGAGAGCTTTCTTTTCTTCTTCTTCAATGTTGGGACGAATAATGTAAAGAATTTCGTATTTAGTCATTGATTTTTCCTCCTCTTTTGGACTAATGGCGTAAAGTCTTTGCTCCACGCAAGTGAGGGATGCTCACAAGATATAATTATACTAAAAAATAAGAAAAAAGGCAAATTTCCCTACCTTTCTTATCTAATCTCTAATTTCTACAACCTTGTCCCCAAAGAGTGCCTTAGCTTGAGATAAACCCTCATCTTCTGTAGGTGCTTCTTTTTGATAATCAGGAGTGGATGAATGGCGTGAAGCCACATAGTCTGATCGTAAGTCAGACCATTGCTCTTCGGCAAGTGCTAGGATTTTTGGCGAGAAATCTACAATGCGAGAGAGTAAATTCCCAAATTGCAACTGCAAATCATCATTTTCCATGACACGCTTTGCTAGGTTTTCATGAGGGAAGGTCACTACCACATAATTTTCAGAAGCTGCAACAGGTTGAGTATTTTTGATTAAAGCTTTTTCCGATGGTTTATTGAAACTCTGTACAATCTCATCCCACACTTCAACTATTGAATGACGTGCTTCATTAGTTGCCTCTTCTAAAGCCTTGTATATGAGTTCTCGATTAACAGAAACTGGGGTTGAGTTTACAGAATTTGGTACAGTTACCTGTTCAACTTCTCTTTCAGTATTTCTTTCACTCGACAAAGTTGGTGTAGAAGACTCTGCCTTTAACCTTGCTAATTCTGACTTAAGGGATTGAATTTCTGCTAATAAATCAGGAGAAGCTGAGGCAGAGTTTACAGCATTTACACCGTCAGAAATTTCTGATAAGCGTAAAGTCATGACATCTGCAGCGACTTTTGTTTGACTTGTTTCTTTGATGTTTTTCATGCTTTCGATAGTAATATCAGTCCATTGATAAAGTCGAGAATAACTGATTGGGCTTTCTTTGTCCAAGAGCATATCTCGAAAATAAGCTAATAAATCTTCTGTAAAACGGAGCATATTTTTTCCTTCAGAGAAGAGCTTATCAAGTTGTTCAAGTGCTTCTTTTTCATCAGAATTTGACAGAGCATTGACGTAATCCACTAGAGCCACTTCTGCGATAGATCCTGTAACAAGCAAGGCATCCTTCTCTTGTAAACCAGAGTTTACATCCGAAAAGGATAAGGCTTGATCGAGCAAGGATAAGGCATCACGCATTCCACCTTCGGCAGATTTAGAGATGACTGTTAGGGCCTTATCCTCATATTTTACAGACTCTTCATCTAAAACTTCTTGCAAATGTTTGTGAATATCTGCTGTGGTGATAGATTTGAAGGCAAAGCGTTGCACACGGCTGATAATCGTCGCAGGGATTTTTTGCAATTCTGTCGTCGCAAGAACAAATACAACATTCTCCGTTGGTTCTTCTAATGTCTTCAAGAGGGCGTTAAACGCACCTGTTGATAGCATATGCACCTCATCAATGATGTAAATTTTGTAGGTAGCTTGACTGGCAGCATAAGTAGATTTGTCACGGATTTCACGGATTTCATCTACACCATTATTTGAGGCAGCATCCAACTCAATAACATCATCCAATGTCCCCTTGGTAATGGATTCACAGATATAGCAATCATTACATGGTTCCCCGTCTTTTTGATTAGGACAGTTGATGGCTTTGGCAAAGATTTTCGCCGCTGATGTTTTCCCTGTTCCACGAGGCCCAGAAAAGAGATAGGCATGACTAATCTGCCCATTGATAATAGCGTTCTTAAGAGTGGTTGCCACGATTTTCTGACCCACCATCTCGTCAAATCTTTGGCTTCTATATTTTCTATAAAGTGCTTGATAACTCATTTATTTCCTATTTTCCTTAATTTTCATTTTCCTCGAATGTCCACTCTCGCTATATCGCTAAAGCGATAAGTCGAGTCGCATCTCGTCAAATCTTTGGCTTCTATATTTTCTATAAAGTGCTTGATAACCCATTTATTTCCTATTTTCCTTAATTTTTACATTCCTATTTTCTAAAGTTGAATCCAGTCTTTGACTTCTGTATTCCCTTTATTTTCTATTTCTTTCAAGAGGCGTGTGACAGTATCTCTTGCAATGATGGCTTGATCAATGTCTTCGGATTGATAGTTTTTGAGGGCATGGCTGAGTGCCCAAAATCTTGCACGTTCAATGGTCTCATCGTCTGCTTCAGCAATATCGAAGAAAACTTTTCGATTCTTCTCACCCAAAACTTGCCATGCAATCGCTAAATCACAAGCAGGATCACCCAATACTAGAATATCTGAATCGGTAAATCCTGTTAATTTCCCTTGTTCAAAGAGGAGATTGGACATTTCTAATCCACCATGTACCCATACAGGCTCCTTTTCCCAAGGACGACGAGTTGCCATGTCTAGCCTGTCTTTCAACAGATCAACAGGAAGAATTTCCTTATATTTATTGAGCAAATCTTCGATTTCTGCCTGAAAGAGATTGAGAGTATTGCCCTTAAACCCATTTTCAAAAGTAGGTTGATTGCCACCTTTTGTGTCAATTCGATGTAAACCATAGAGAAAATTACCCAAATCTCGAGCCA
>WREM01000070.1 GCA_009779335.1 Streptococcaceae bacterium
AAGTGTAACATATTCTGTCATTGCGAGCCTACGAAGCAATCCATAGTCAACTACCCCGTCCGCTTCGCGTCCACCCCTTCGTCTCGAAGGGGAATTAGCTGTGTCTGCTTAATAATACCGCTCACATTGTAATAGAAACTGGCTCCTAAAGATATCGTAAAATTGTAGCAGAATTGCAAAGAGTAGAGGTAAAAGGAATAGAAATAAATGATGTAATGTTTTCTAATACAATACACTAAGTGTCTTGGGGGTATGCTGTGGAAATTGATGTAAAAAAACTACGAGAACTTTTGAAACTTTTCGATTTCTTTTCGTTCTGAAAATCAGTAAATGTTTTCAACTAAATATGATATGACATATTAAGTCTCTCGCTTGCCTCCTGCTACTAAAACTTTAAGATTTTTCAATAACTTTTGAAACTTTACTTTTTCTATATCACTTTTTAAGAAAAAAATCTATTTCATCAAGAATACTTTCGTAGTGCTCGGACTCATCAAGATAATCTTCATTTTCAATATCGAAGTTTTTAAGCTCGTGTTGATAGCGTTCCTGTAGATGTATAAGTATATCGTCCTCGTTGCAATAAGGATTTGTCTTTTTATAATTTGCGATATCTGACTCTATTTGTTCTGTAATGCCTATTTTATCTTCTAAGCTTTCTAATAAATTTTTAATTTTGTCCATGAGTTCTCCTATAAAAAACGTCGCACATTCTATATGTTCTTACAATATAAACAGAAAAATATGCTCGTTGTTTCAAATAAAGAGAGTTAAGATTTCATGCATTTTTTGATTTAAAGAAATAACTGTTGACAAAAACCACTCTTATTTATTTCTTGATAATTGAGAAATAGTACATATTAGGGTGTAGGAATGATAGATAGAGAGGGTAAAAGATGTATAAAAACATCGAGAAGAAGAGGAAGGAGATAGGAGTATGAGGTGTGAAGGTTATTGATATTGATGGCGTTGAGGTTTTTATAGAGCAGACTGAGAAATATATTCAAATAAATGATATTCAAGGCGATGAATTAATTAGACTTTGGAAATCATTAAAGGAACAATACCCCGGATATACAGTGAACTTATGTTTCCATGATATGCTTGAACCTATAGAAGTTTTAACTACAATTGGAGCAGAGGTTTTGGAAGATTGTATAACAATGCAAGTAATACCGCATGAGTATGTACCTTATTATGATGCAGAAATAACAGCATTAGAAAAAACTGATTTTAGCGAGTTTGCGATGTTGCATGACACTGTCAATCCTGCCCCTTATATGTACTGGACAAGCAGTAGAATCTGGGATAAATGGGATAAATGGCGTATTTTTGTAATCCGTACAAATGGTAAAATCACAGGTTATACTTTGCTTTTGATTGCACTACGGGATAATTCAAAAGGTGAGATATTCTGCATAGAAGCTGAATCAAAAACCCAACGCGAAGCACTATTATCTGTTGCTGTACGCTGTGCTTTTGAAAATGACAAAGAGGTTGTTATTCGTGTGGTTGACCGTGACAACCTTTGCGAGATGGAGGAAGTCGTAGCTGTTGGGTTTAGGGAAATTGGTTTTTATATAGGATATTCTATCATAATCCCTGATAAGTCTCCAACCATAGGTTAGAGAAGTTAAAAGTTTAAATGGAGATAACATAATGGAAAACAAAGATAAAATTTGGTCAGGAGATATAATAGAGTTTGAGGCTTATATAAAAGCTAAGACTGAAGCAGATTTTGAGGGTATTTGGGATTTAAGTGGTGCTTACAAAATAGGTATAAAGCAAGAGAATGACATATTAGTCGGTTTTGTCATTGACTCTATCTACGATGATTGGAAACCTAAAATGATAAAGTTTTACACAAAGAAAGTTGATAATCAAATAAAGACTGTAGTATTTTATCGGGACCACTCTGAAGCAGAAATCCCAGAGCTGACACTTTGTGGAGCGAATATGCTTATTGGTGAAAATCTCACACTTCACAGGCTCAATTCTTCATTTCCTGATGAGATTGATTTATCGAAAGATGCATCCTACCTTGTTGAAATGGTAGAACAAACTCATCCGATATTTATCTTGGATGGGGTCTTACCTAATAATTATGATGAGTGTAAAGCAGAATATCTGAAAGCAACATCAAAGCCTGTATTGTATGATGACTTTATCATTGCTACGCTCAGATATATTACTACTTTAAAAGATGGGCATATGAATTTATTGACATCTACAAATTTAAGTTCACGATTGTCTAAAGGTATCGGAGTGGCTTTTGAGTATCACAATCAGAAACTGTTTTTGTCAAATCAATATAATGTCGAAGTTACTCATATTTGCGGTATCCCTGTCTCTGAAATCCTTGCACAAATAGAGCGACATAATTTCTTTGAAAATGAATCTATGCGTAAGCTACACTTACCGTTTTTCGCACGAACAGAGTTTTTCTTAAAGCTCGCTGGTTTGAGGGCACCTGACGAAAAAACATTATCTATTACTTTAAATAAAAATGGTGAGATTGTAGAGGAATCTACCGAAATAGTAGATAATTTATTAAATCATTTTGAACCGTTACAACGGGATTACATTATCAAAAATGAGATGATAAATGACATTTTTTACATATCATTGACAAAGTTTATAGACGGCGACCATATCACTAAAGTAGTGGATGAGATAAAACATTCTATCAAAAAAGGTATTTGGAAATATATCATAGACCTCAGAGGAAACGGTGGAGGAAATTCACATGCTGGTGAAAGATTGTTAGATGCAATGGGAATGAGTTTGCCCACGCGAGGTGTGATCAGGCGTTTAAGTAAGCTCGCTTATGAGCAGAGATATAAGCAGAGATCTATACAGTTTTTAATTTTTGCATATTTTAATAAATATATCAAGAAAAATAAAATAATTCGCAAACCTTCTACTAAGTCGAAAAACCGAAACAATGCATTTGTTTGCATTCTGACAGATAGATATTCATTTAGTTCCTCGACAATGATAGGAGATTTAGTCCAAGATGGCAGGCTGGGTTATGTGATAGGTGAGCCAAGCTCAAACTCTCCGACAAGTTTTGGAGATATGCTTTATATCACACTACATGTTTTGAAAATGAGAATTCCTGTCTCATATTCATATTGGATGAGAGCTGATGTAAATGCTGACCAAGAAACACTCGTGCCTGACTTTGAGGTATCTGCAGAAAAAGCATTGGAAAAAGCGATTGAGGTAATGAGTGATATGGAAAGGGTGTGCGGTAAGAAATTATGAGTAAAAAAGGGACGATAAAAGTAAAAGGAACAGATATAACGATAATAACTTCGAAAGAAAGTGATTATATTTCTCTAACTGATATGGCAGGCTACAAAGATGATTTGGAAGCACGTGTTGTTGTTTCCAACTGGATGAGTACTCGATTTACACTTGAGTTTTTAGGGATTTGGGAACAGTTTAACAATCCTAATTTTAACCGTATGGAATTCCATACGATTAAAAATGCTGACGGAAGACTGGTTATGACACCAAAGCGGTGGGTTGAGCGAACAAATGCAATTGGTATTTTTTCTAAATCTGGACGATATGGTGGTGGCATCTTTGCTCATAAGGATATTGCCTTTGAATTTGGTTCATGGCTTTCTGCTGAATTTAAATTTTATCTGATAAAAGAATTTCAACGCCTCAAAGAAGAAGAAATGCGAAGCAAATCTTTAGAATGGAACTTGCAACGCACATTATCTAAAATAAATTATCGTATTCATACTGATGCTATCAAGGAACACATAATCCCAAATTTAGTGACTCAAGAGCAAATAGCATATAAATACGCTCAAGAGGCAGATATACTAAACGTAGCTCTTTTTGGAATGACTGCAAAACAATGGAGAGATTTAAATCCAGATTTAAAAGGTAATGTCCGAGACTATGCATCACTGGAGCAGCTGGTTGTTCTCTCAAATATGGAAAGCATAAATGCTTTACTCATAGAACGAAAGCTATCTCAAAGTGAGAGACTCATACAGCTTAACAATGTAGCGATTACTCAAATGAAATCATTAATTGAGAATAAAAGTATTAAGAGGTTGAAATGAGATTTGTTGAAAAATTTGAGTGGATAAAACAGACGTTTGAGGATAATGATGCAGGTGTGCCACATATTCTTGAAAGAAGAGGACAGGCTGCTTATGAAACACATAACCGAATGATATTAGAGAGGATTATAGCGACTGAGAGTATGGATGAGTTTCTCCAGATATCGAGAGATTGGGTGGGGTTTTTCAGAAAAAGTCATCATCAGATAATGTTAAATCCAAAATTAAGAACAACGCATAAGGAACATAATGAGAAAGATGAGAGTACAGTACCACAAGTATTACATTATTCATGGGATGGGGATATTGCTCACTTTATGGAATATGTGTCCACGCTCGATGATGGCAAAAGTTATGAGGGTATTTGGGATATAGGTGGGAACTATAAAATAGGTATTATTAGAGAGGGTAGTTCATATATTGGTTTCATCATTGAATCCACTTTTGAAGAATGGCTACCAAATATGATAAAGCTAAGAATCGATTTAGATGGTGATGATGTAGTATCTACTTTTTATTTGAGAGATTTCTCGCCAGAAGTAAGTGTAGCACCAAGCTTGTTAAGGTACAAATACATACGAATGGGTAATAGGTTTATAAAGCGACTACAACCTTCTTTCCCAGATGATCCTTTAATAGAAAGCTATGCAAGGTCATTATTATCTACTGAACCTTATTTTGAGATGATAAATGAAAATACACTATATTTTAAGCTGCCTTCTTTTCCTATGGATACGACTCAGTTAGATGAAATAATTAAGGAAAATATCAATAGAATAACTTCTACTCGTAATCTGATAATCGACCTTAGGAATAATGGGGGCGGTCGTGATAATCTGCCTCTTTTTGAATATTTATATACAAACCCAATTGCGTCATCAGCTGCTTCAGATTTTCTTGCTACTGAAAAAAATAATCAAATCATTTACAATCAATCACAAGGAATAACTCTAATGGGAGTGCAAATGGGCGAGGTTCATAAACAATTTGCGGCAGATGTATACGAACAGATAAAGGATAGAGTTGGTGAATTTGTGAGATTCCCATTCGGTCCAGAAAAAATTACTTTAGAAAAAGTTTATCAATATCCCAGACACGTTGCCATTATTACTAATAAAGGTTCAATGAGTGCAGCAGAACACTATACACTAATGGCAAAACAAAGCACAAAGGTAAAGGTGTTTGGAGAACCAACATTTGGTATAATGGATACTATGTTTATAGGTGATAGCATGGTCGAGTCTCCTTGTGGTGAGATATGGTTACAATTTACAAATGCGAGATTTTCTTATGTTCCCGGTTTAGTATTTGACGGTATTGGTATACAACCTGATTTCTTCATAGATAGCTCTGTGCCTGACTACAGTTGGGTAAAGCATGTGAGTGAGATTATGAGTAACTGGGTGAGTGAGCCTAAATCTACACGTAGAAGAAAACAGAGGTGATAAATTATATGAGTAAGAGAAATGATGAAGAGAATAGATATACTCCTCCAATCGAAAAAGATGCAAGTGACTATTTAAATTCAGGTATTAGAGCAGTTTTGTCTTTTGTTCCAACAGCAAATGAAATTTGGTCAAATATTGTAATTCCTACACTTGATTTATAGCTGATTTAAAACAAAAGATTTTAGTTATTGAAATGGATTATAGAGACTATAATTTAGTTCCGAATTTCGAACAGTTTGAAACTCAACATATGAGTTTGAATAAAACAAAGAATTTCTATACTACTGCATTCGGTAATGAATTCTTAGAATATATTAAGTGTCCTCAAAAGATAAAGGCTTTTTACAGCTCTGCCAAACCTGACAGCAGGCATTCAACTGCTATATTGAGCATTGGCTCATTCATGTTTACGATGATAGAATTTGCTACATCGCATGGATAATATTTGTGCTTTTGCTTGAAATCATCGACTTTTTCATAGATTTCCAAAGCTGTCTGGTATGACATCGCTATGTGGCATTCGGATATAGGCTTGTCCCAGTATTTTGGGATTGTGCCGTCCTTGAGAGTCACAGCAGAGACTACCAGCATATAAATGTCCAGTAAGTCCTGTTTGAT
>WREM01000071.1 GCA_009779335.1 Streptococcaceae bacterium
AGTCAACCGTTCATCATTACGAATAAGGTAAACATCGTCATATTTTTCTTTTAACTGTTCTACATAACTTTGTAATAATTCAATGAAATGATATTCCAATATATCTACAATAGCATTCTCATGTGGAAACCATTTTTTATTTTCCCCTTTCATATCATGAGGGAGAATGATGGCTCCATTGGCATTATTAAGATTAACAGAAACTTTCTTCTCATAATCCTTTACCATATCTGACATAGGAATAGATATAAAGCGATTTGTTCCACGTTGTTTTTTATAGTTCATAATGATTTGACGTTGAATGTATTCCAGATATTTCTCAACAGCAAGTAATTCTTTTTCTCGAGTTAGTTCATCTCCATCAGAAAGACGAACCAATATCTCTGGAATGGCCCCTAGCCAATCTCCACTTTCTCGAAAATCTTGCATAGATTTAAGATTAGGCAGATATTGGACAATATTACTGAATCTATAAAATTTATTCTTAGCAATGGCTTTTTTGAGTAAAATTTCATTATCATGACTGAGTTCCAAAGTTTCAATTCGAGTACGTGCTTGAACTCCTTCTGAACGACTATCGGATTCTGTAATCCCTGATGAAATATCGACTTCAGGTAAGTCTGCAATTTTTATTCCATATTTTGACAAGGAATCCCAATCCTCTTTTGGAATTTCCTCTACTGTATTGTAATAAAGTTTCCCATTTTTATAGACTTCTGTCTTCTTAAATGATTCTTTTACTTTCGTAGAAAAGACATTATAGTCTGTATCATCTTCCACAGGTAAGTCCATCTCATCAAATGACTTCTTGAGATTTTCAAGGTAAGAAGGCTCATTGATGGTATGGTAATCCAAATATTCTAAAATCTGCAAATCAGAATCACTGCCATCAAAGCGACGAGTGAAGGATTTCTGATTTTCAAATTCAAACGGATAATATCTTGCTCCACGACCGATAAGTTGTGCTTCAGAGTTGGTTGCTTTTCTTGATACAGCTGTCGAGCCATCAGCCCCCTCACTGATACGGACAATATCATAAAGATTAAGTACATCCCATCCTTCTGATAATTTTGCAACAGCAAAAATAGCACGGAAAGGATTATCAGGCTCCTCCAAGGTGTTGAGATTTTTCTGATTATTCAAATCTCCAAAAATACCATCAGAAGTTGTATCATTGACATTGATGATATGACGTGCTGAAAAATCATTTTGCAACTCTACAATCAACTCAGATAAATTCATCTTAGAATAAAAGCCATATACCTTCGGTAAAATATTTGTTACATTAGATTGTATTGCTTTATCAATAAATTCTTGAAGCTCCTCTACAGTTAAGTGTTCAATCATGTCTAAGAAATTATCTCTCGTCGATTTTGAAATATCGACTTTATTAGACTTAAAGAGAATGACAGGTTTGAAATCTTTAATTCCTGCCTGTTTGGCTATCATCTTACGATATTGAGAGAGCAGGACTGCATTGAGCATCTTACTTTTATCATCCCCATTTGCCTGTAGGTAACGGACATTCTTTGAATAACCATCACTGACAAATAGACTAAGCTCATATTGTGCCACAATCTTATCTGCATATTTGTTGCGAATATTCTCATTTTGTAGGTCAATGGTTGCTGTAAATTCAAACTGACGATTCGCTGGATTGGCTTGACGTACTCTATCTAAGACATTCTCCCATGCTTTTTCCTGCTTTTCGACTGATTTAGTCTGTGCAGAAAAATGATGAGCTTCATCTGCCAAAATAACCAACGGATGCTTTGACAAGTCCTCATAGGTCAACCCATTTTCACGATAAGAACCCAATTCATTCGATAAAGTCTGTATGGTTGCTAATCGCAGATACATCACTCCTGATTCAGGATTATTCGGGAAGGTTGTTACTTCACGAATATCTAATCGCTCATTATTGACCATCATATTGGGCGTGAAAAGATATTTATTGGATGAAGAATTAAGCAAATTTTCCTTTGTCTTGGCTATAACTGAATTTGTGTTAACTACAAAGAGAAAATTTTGAACACCTAGTTCTGCATACATATAGAGCATGACCCCTGCCATAATGTCTGTCTTCCCTGAACCTGTTGCCATGTGAAAGAGCAACTGATTAAAACGACTATTAGCATTAACGTCTTTTTGTGTATAGTTGAGCGAGCGAAGGGCTGAAGCTTGATAGTTACGGAGCTTATGTTTGAGATTATTACTGATATAATCAGGTACATCAAAATCACGCCTTGGATCATCCTGACGGAAAATATCTAAGTAAAATTCTTCAATCTCTTTGATTAAAGAAAGTTCAATCTTCTTTGTCGTTTTATTTGCCATGATTAATCTTTCAATAAATATTTACGGTTTCTATTTTCACCTTTTGAAGTCAGAACTTCTAACTCTACTAGTTTTTTCAAGTATCGCCTTACTGTAGCAGAGGGTATATCGCTTAATTGTACTGCTTTGGAATTTCCAATTTCTTTATTTTCTTTGAGATGAGGATAAATCTTTCTGACAAAGTCTTTTTCTTTATCGTTCAATTTATCTAACACTTTATCGCTCAAAATATCACTCAGTTTATCGCTCAATTCTTGATTTTCAATGTCTGATAGGGTTTGTGAGATAACATCTAATATAAATTCAATGAATACTTGCGAATCATTTGCCTTATCTCCCTCTCCCAGTGCGTCATAATACTTCTGCTGATTGGCATAGATGATGGTTTCAATAGGTATCCATTCAAAAATTGGATGCCATTGAGAGAGGATGAGGTTCTGCCAGAGTCTTCCCATCCGTCCATTTCCATCAGGAAAAGGATGAATCATTTCTATTTCAAAATGTACAACACAGGATTTAATCAACTCATGTACAGTCGCTTCTTTAGCCCAAGTGAACAAATCTGAGATTAAACCATTGACGTATTGAGGTCTTGCCCCCACATGAATGACTTTACCCTCTGCATCGTAAACACCCACATCTCCCATTCTGAATGCTCCACTCTCACGAAGTAAATCTTGCGTCAGTAATTTATGAGCGGTGAGAAAGCCCTTGACAGAGTAGGGACTAAGCTGAAAAACTTTCCCATAGGCTTGATAGGCATTCTGAACCTCTCGAATATCCTCAAGGTCACCTATGACCAACTTACCATTAATGACATCTGTCACCTGCTCAAGACTAAGTGAATTTTGCTCTATGGCAAGCGATGAATGGATAGATCGAATACGATTGGTTTTTCTCAGATGTAGATTTCGTTCTTTCTCAATCTCCACACGAGTGATCTTTTCCGTGATTTCAACGATAAGATTAATCATCTTTTCAGTAATGGTAAAAGGTGGTTTCATGACTTTCTCCTCATTCTTTTCTCCCATTATACCATTTATCGCTCATTTATCGCTCAAATTATCCCTTGATACTGATGCAAGTTATGCTTGAGATTGCTCAGATATAGTTCTGAAACTTAAACATTCTCAAAATTCAACCTTCATGACTTGGTTAGTAAAGTGACCAAAGAAATCATTGATTTCTTTGATGAGAGGAAGTTCTATTTGTTTAGTTGTTTTTTTAGGCATTTAATTTCAACTTACTATCTCTGGAAATTGAGTTTCGATATCTTTTCTAATATAGTCAACATTATTTTTAAAATCAGAAATTTTTTGGATAATTTGTTCAACTATTTCTTTTTCAACAGGATTTTTTAAATTATCTAATTCTGATAAATCGGGAATATCGACCTCTTCCGTTGCATCATAAATATCGTTTAATATTTTTAGTAAATTATCTCTAGATAAATCAACTGGCATTATCTTTTCTTCCCCAACTACGAAATATGATTTATTTGACTTGCTATCGACTTCTAAGACTTTCATAAAGTTCTCCTTTTTTAGTATATGTTTCAAATCCAGCTTCCATAGCTTCAACAAATTTCTCATAGCTAACTTCAGATATCATATCATTATCTGAAATAGTATGAGAAGTAAATTCACCACTCAAAATATGATAATTTTTATCTTCATCTTTTGTAGTCACAACCAAATAATCTGGTTCAAGCAATGCTCCCAAGGTAGAATTATGAGTAACTACAAAAACTGAGCTTCCATATTGTTTCAATCCCCTGATAGCTCTTATCAATTCATCACGAATATAAGCATTGTCTAGTGAAGCTTCTGGCTCATCTATTAAAATAATAAGCTTAGTTTTTGCTTCATCAAGCCTCATCATTAAAGCAAATCCTACAGCCTGCCCTCCAGAGGCTGGTGTTCCATCAGAATCTAATAATTGAACTTCTAAATGCATTAAATATTCCGCTAAATTACTCGGGTTATAAAATTGCTTTTCTTTTAAATTCTTTAAAAATTTGATGTAATCTTTTTCCAAATAAGGTGTTATCAAACCATCTTTTACTGCTTCGTTCGCTCCACGATCATTCAAGAATTCTTTTGCACTTTGATATGGCGTTAATTTTACTATAATTTGATATCCATAAATTTCTTCTTTTTTGAGTTCTCTTTCGATAATCAATTCGTTCATAAATTTATTTATAGATTTTTCTATTTGATTTTTCCGAACTACTTTCGTAAACTCACAATCAGAGGGTGAGATAATTCCTGTTTTTGACTGTACTATCTTTTTCACAGAGTTTAAAATTTCATTCACTTCTTTTTGAATTTTATTCTTCTGTGATTTCCTTACATAAAAGTCTCTGAGTTCGTGATAAGTTTCTATAAATACCTTTTTCTTACCTTGTGGCTCCTTCAATAACTCCCAGAGTTTTTTATTATCAATGAGTTTTTTCAAATCATTTAAATAAGTCTCTAAATTTTTTACTGATATTTTTTCAAATTTTGCTTCTTTAAAAAGTTGATATTTCTGTCCTGAATTACTATCCGTAATATCTTTAGCAAATTTCTTTACACTATCCAAGAATTCATCAACCTCATTATCAAAAATTTCATCTGAAGAAGAGATATATTCTGCTATAGCTGTGAATTGAGTAGTATA
This sequence comes from Streptococcaceae bacterium, assembly GCA_009779335.1. GTDB lineage: Bacteria > Bacillota > Bacilli > Lactobacillales > Streptococcaceae > Lactococcus. The sequence goes on from WREM01000071.1 coordinate 4,999, forward strand.
TTGCTTTTTCCAGTTATCCAGTGCTTCTTGCTTCTGCTCTTTCCTTTGCCTTTCAATATACTCATCTGCCTTTGCTGTAGCAAACTGAGGGATATCATAAATGTCATCTTTATCATATCGACTTTTTATTTTCTTCAAAAATTCTGTTTTTCCTGTCCCCCTATTACCTACAATTAAGTTTAACCCTGTTGAAACTGTGTGACCCTCAATATCAATAATATCGTTTAAATAACCTTCATTAGTTGCTACTTTTGTTTTATCAGATATACTATTTTTTATCTCATCAAACGAACAATTATCAATTTGTATAAAAGTTATCTTTTCTTTTAGTAGAGCAATGTCTCTTCTTTTCTCTTCTGAATCATCCTCTGAAGCATGTGCATCGCTAAATAAAACTGGGGTTAGTTCGTTTGTCTTTTTATGAAACAATTGAAACTTTAATTGACTAGATACTCCCCCAACAGCAGTAACTGTAGATAATTTATCAGGTACAGACAAGGAATTGCTTTTTCCTAATTCAAAAATATAAATTCCTTGTTCCCAATTTTTCATATTTTCACAATAATCTTCTGCACTTACTTTTCCATTTTCTCCTAAATTTTGAGTTTTTAACCATTCAGAAAATGCCACTAAATTATCAATATTATCCTCTGAGAAAACAACATTGACATGCCCTTCCTCAAGACTTAATTCCATACCTGGAAATACCTTGATATCAGACACATCCTTTTTTACCTGTCCAAAATTTTGTTTATCAAATAAATCATGATTTGTGATGGCAATTGCATCCAACTGAGTTTCTTTAGCATATTCCTTTATCCAAGTTGATGAGTACGAAAATGTATAATCTTTTTCACTTGGAATAGTATGAATATGAAAATCTATTTTTTTGACCATATATTTTCTCCAACCAATCTATGAAAGGAAGCAGTTTCCTGTGTTTCCATAAACTAGCCTCCATAAAATTCTTTATTAAATTTATAATCATTATCATCGACCAATTCACGCACAGTTTCGTCTTCTATTTCTGAATATTGATAGTAGAGTTGATTTTTATCAATGATTTTGGCTAACCATTCTTTTTGCTCTTCAAAATTTAATTCTGCTCTTGCTTGAT
>WREM01000072.1 GCA_009779335.1 Streptococcaceae bacterium
ATCACTCGTGCAGAAAAAATGCTATATCTTACTAATGCCAATTATCGCCTCATGTACGGAAAATCAAGCTATAATAAACCGAGTAGATTCATCACAGAGATTAACGCTGAATTTTTAGACTATGCGGGAATAGCTCAAAAGACAAATTCTAGCTTTAATGTTTCGTATAAATCAAGAGGAGAGACTATCTTTTCTTCTGGAAATGCTTCTCCACAAACAATTCAGAATAGAAAAGCGATTATCAACCCGAATATCTCTACTGATTATTCAACGGAAGCAACAATCAAATGGGATATAGGAGATACAGCGATACACAAGAAGTTTGGAGAGGGAACAGTCCTAGCTGTTAATGGTTCAGGTAAAGCATTGGAGTTGACGATTTCATTTCCTGAGAGAGGGATGAAACGCCTGTTGGCAGATGTGGCACCTATTAAAAAGAAATGATTACATAATTTAATATATGTATTTATAGAATATAAAGGATAAATTTATGGAAAGATGTAAATGGTGTTTATCATCAGATAAAATGATAAAATATCATGATGAATACTGGGGAACTCCCGTTCACGATGATCGAGAATTATTTGCTAAGCTCATATTAGACATGAATCAAGCAGGATTATCATGGTCAACCATACTCAATAAACAAGAAAATTTTTATGCGGCTTTTGATAAGTTTGATATAAAGAAAGTTGCTTCTTATGATGAGAAGAAAGAAGAGGAGCTTCTTTCTAATGCAGGCATTATACGAAATAAACTCAAAGTCAAAGCAGCAATCAATAATGCTCAAAAAGTACTCGAAATTCAAAAAGAATGGGGAACTTTTGATGCTTATATCTGGTCATTCACAAAAGGCAAGATCATACAGAATATCATTAAAGATGAAAAAGATGTATTAGCAACTAGCCCATTATCTGATGAAATTTCAAAAGACATGAAAAAACGAGGATTCAAATTTGCAGGTTCAACAGTTATTTACGCATACTTGCAAGCAATTGGAGTTATCAACGACCATGCAGAATATTGTTTTAGGAATAAAGAATTGAAATAAGCCAATATATAGGCTTTTAATTTACATTGTAACATCTTTCCGAAAAACTATAATTTTCTTGACAAATGTATATGCTTCTGTTATACTGAATTTACTATGAAACGTGAACAAATACTGATAAACATTGAAAAACTCAAAGACATCATGCCCGCTTTTGTCATAGAATATTATCAGGCAAAATTAGCTGTGCCTTATAGTTTGAATACCCTTTATGAATATCTCAAGGAATATGAACGCTTTTTTAGCTGGTTAATTGATTCTGGGGTGGTGGATGCCACTGCTATTGCTGGTATTCCCTTAGATACTCTTGAAAATCTTTCTAAAACCGATTTAGAGAGTTTTATCATTTATCTGCGTGAACGTCCAAGACTTAACACCTATTCACAACGCAATGGAGTAAGTCAAACCACAATCAACCGTACTATCTCTGCTTTATCTAGTCTTTATAAATTCTTGACTGAGGAAGTTGAGAAAGCTGATGGAGAACCATATTTCTATCGCAATGTTATGAAAAAAGTTCAAACCAAAAAGAAATCTGAAACTCTTGCTGCCCGTGCAGAAAATATCAAAAATAAATTATTCTTAGGGGATGAAAGTCAAGAATTTCTCGATTATATTGAAAATCAATACGAGCAATCACTTTCTAATCGTGCCAAATCTTCTTTTTTAAAGAATAAAGAACGTGATTTAGCCATTATTGCTCTTATTCTAGCTTCAGGAATCCGTTTATCCGAAGCTGTTAATATTGATCTTAGAGATCTTAATATGAATCAAATGATTGTCGAAGTAACCAGAAAAGGGGGGAAACGGGACTCTGTCAATGTCGGAAAATTTGCTGATAAATATTTGGGAGACTATCTCGACATCCGAGAAAATCGATACAAGTCTGAAAGAAAGGATGTTGCTCTGTTTCTAACTAGTTATAAGGGAAAAGCAGGGCGAATAGATGCTTCTAGTGTTGAAAAATTAGTTGCTAAATATTCTACAGACTTCAAAATACGAGTGACTCCGCACAAATTGCGACACACTCTTGCTACTCGTCTCTATGCTCAGACAAATTCGCAAGTACTTGTTAGTCATCAGTTGGGACACGCCTCTACTCAAGTTACAGATCTCTATACTCATATTGTAAATGAAGAACAGAAAAACGCTTTAGATGAATTGTAGCAAAAAATACATAATTAAAGTTATGTATTTTTTATAGTTTATTTCTTTCTTTTATCGTTTCTAAATCCGATAAAGCACGTTCAGCTATTTTTTCGTAACGCTCTTTTTTATCCCTAATACGCGGACCGTCTAATTCTTTTATGATTCCGAAAGTTATATTCATGGGTTGGAAGTGTTTGCTATTGGTATGTGTAATATAGTAAGGCAAGGCTCCAATGGCGGTGGTTTGTGGGAAGATTACTTGACTTTCTCCTCGGAGGAGTTGTACTGCATTTATACCTGCGACTAATCCACTTGCTGCAGATTCTACATATCCTTCTACTCCTGTCATTTGACCTGCAAAGAATAGATTTTTATTCTTTTTAGATTGAAAGGTCTCTTCCAACAAGTTAGGCGAATCCATATAGGAATTGCGATGCATGACACCATAGCGTACAAATTCAGCATTCTCTAAACCAGGAATCATGGAGAAAACACATTTCTGCTCTCCCCACTTGAGATGCGTTTGGAATCCGACAATATTATAGAGAGAGGCAGTTGCATTATCTTGACGGAGCTGGACAACAGCATAAGGCGTTTTATAATCTCCGTCTCGTTTTCCTGTATAATCATCCGGATATTCCAATCCCACAGGCTTCATTGGACCAAATAACATGGTTTTATACCCTCGTTTAGCCATTTCTTCAATGGGCATACATCCTTCAAATACCTTCAAATCTTCAAATTCCTGTAAAGGGGCTTCTTCTGCATGGATAAGTGCTGCCTGAAAGTCATTAAACTCTTCTTTGGTCATTGGGCAGTTGATATAATCAGCTTCTCCCTTATCATAACGAGATTTCTTATAGACTTTATTAAAGTCTATAGAATGAGCATCAATAATAGGTGCAGCAGCATCATAAAAATAGAAACCATCCCCACCATTATAATCGTGAATTTTCTCAGCTAATTTATCGCTTGTTAATGGTCCAGTTGCAATGATGGTTATCTCATTTTCGAAATCAGGCAGTTCAGTTATTTCTGCTCTTATAACTTCTATCAAGGGATGGGTATTGATTGTTTGAGTGATATAATCAGAAAAAGCCTCACGGTCCACAGCTAAAGCACCTCCTGCGGGAACTTGAGTTTTCAATGCAGCTTGTATAATTAAAGAATCAAGCCGTCTCATTTCTTCTTTCAGAAGTCCTACTGCATTGGTAATTGCAGCTCCACGTAAAGAATTAGAACAGACTAACTCAGCAAATTTGTCTGTTTTATGCTGTGGTGTTGATTTAACTCCACGCATTTCATAAAGTTTAGCGGGAATATCACGTTTTGCAATTTGATAGGCAGCTTCTGAGCCTGCTAGCCCCGCTCCAATAATATTTATATGTTTAATTTTCATAAAGTACTTTCTATATAAAAAATAATTTACATAACTTTAACTATGTAAATTATAAGTTTATTTTTGCTTCTCTTCTTGATAATCACATTTCTCATCGCTACAAATGACCTGTTTCCCACCACCACGTACTTTTTTCTCAACGAGGAAATGACCAGATTTAGGACAATCACGTCCGACTGGTTTATCCCAACTGGTAAATTCACAATCTGGATAACGAGAGCAACCATAGAAAAGTCTATTTTTCTTCGTTTTACGCTCAATGACTTGCCCTTCATGACAAGTAGGACACTCTACTCCAATTTCCTTGACTATGGCTTTTGTATTGCGACAGTCTGGGAAGTTGCTACAAGCATAAAATTTACCAAAACGCCCTAGTTTAATAACCATAGGATGCCCACAAACATCACAATCAAAACCTGCAGGCTCGTCCTTGATTTGAATTTTCTCCATCTCTTCTTCTGCTTTTACAAGCTCTCCAGCAAAAGGTTTGTAGAATTTATCAACGACATCTACCCATTGACGTTGTCCTTCTTCTACTTGAGTAAGATTGGTTTCCATTTCAGCTGTAAAAGTTGTATTGACGATGTTAGGGAAAAATTCTACAACGAGTTTATTGACAATAACTCCAAGTTCTGTAGGTTCAAATCGTTTAGCAACTAAACGTACATAATAACGTTTTTGAATGGTTTCAAGTGTAGGAGCATAAGTAGAAGGGCGACCTACTCCATTTTCTTCTAAAGTTTTAATAAGGGTTGCTTCTGAGTAGCGAGCAGGTGGCTGAGTGAAATGCTGCTCTGGATGAGTTGAAACTTTTTTGACCTTTTCTCCTTCTTCCATTTCTGGAAGCATAGAGTTTTTATCAGAATCATTATATACAGCCAAGTATCCCTTGAATTTCACCTGACTTCCATTTGCAACGAAGATAACCTCATTTTGAGAAAGGTTGACTTTGACAGTATCAAACACTGAAGCTGTCATCTGACTGGCTACAAAACGATTCCACACTAATGTATAGAGCTTTAATTGGTCTTTATCGAGATATTTAGCAACTGATTCAGGGGTATTGTTAACATTTGAAGGGCGAATCGCTTCATGGGCATCTTGTGCTCCTGAGGCATTTTTGACCTTACTGCCATGTTTACTGTATTTAGCTCCAAACTTATCCACGATGAAATCTGCTGCTGCTTTCTGTGCCACAGGAGAAATACGTGTAGAATCTGTACGCATATAAGTGATGAGACCTTGAAGCCCTTGAGCACCTATATTGATACCTTGATAAAGTTGTTGAGCAACCATCATGGTTTTACGAGTACGGAAATTAATTTTATTGGCTGCATCTTGTTGCATGGACGAAGTGGTATAAGGAAGAGGGGCATTGCGACGCCGTTCTTTCTTCTCAACTTTATCGATTGAGAAGTCTGTCCCAGATATACGATCCATAACTTCTATAACGTCTTCGTTATTTTTAAGTTCACATTTTTTACCATCAAGCCCCCAAAAATTTGCTTTGAATTTCTTGGTTCCTTTTTTAAATTCTCCATCAATGGTCCAATATTCTTCAGGTTTGAATGCATTAATTTCATCTTCTCGATCAATAATAAGCTTAAGAGCAATATTTTGCACACGACCTGCTGATAACCCTTTTTTAACCTTTTTCCAAAGAATTGGGCTAATAGAATACCCGACTAATCGATCAAGAATACGACGTGCTTGCTGTGCATCTACTAAATCTACATCAATTTTTCTAGGTACATCAAAAGCCGCCTTTACAGCATCCTTTGTAATTTCATTAAAAACAACACGGTTCTTATCTTCAAGTGATAAACCTAGAATATGAGCCAAATGCCATGAGATAGCTTCTCCTTCTCGGTCCGGGTCACTGGCTAGATATACAGCTTTTGCAGCCTTAGCTTCTTTTTTAAGCTCATTGATAAGTGGTGCTTTCCCACGAATATTGATGTATTCAGGCTGATAGTCATTGTCAATATCCACAGACATCGATGATTTCTTCAAATCACGAATATGCCCAACAGAAGCCACTACTTTGTAATTGCGTCCTAAGTACTTTTCAATCGTTTTTGCCTTGGCTGGTGATTCGACAATAACGAGATTTTTCCCTTTTACAATTTTTTTGCGTGTGGTTGTCTTCTTTTTAGTTGTCGCTTTTTTCTTGGTTGCTGTAGCAGTCGCCATATTTTCTCCCATCATTTGATGATATGACAAGAATAGCCCTTTTTTTTCCTTATGTCAAGTAATCTCATTTTCTTATAGGAGAACTGATTTATTTTATTTCCACAAAAACAACTATTAACCCTTGATTCATACGATTTTACAGGCCGATATACTCTTCTAAAATATCTTGTGATTTGAAAATTAATTTAGCACCTTGTTGGATAAGATGATGACAACCGTCAGAATATCCATCTGTGATATTGCCGGGTATGGCAAATACATCTCTCCCTTCTTCCATGGCTCGCTCGCAGGTAATCAAGCTCCC
>WREM01000073.1 GCA_009779335.1 Streptococcaceae bacterium
AATGAAATTGGGAGAAATTGTAGAAGGTTTGGAGAATGGAGAAAATTAATAAGAGATGAAAATCTCTTTTTATAATCTCCTTTCATGCAATTCTAATCAATTTATTGTTTAATAGAGGTACATAAAAACAAGGAGAAAGGAATTGGAAGATGACTGTTTCTTATAAAGAATTATTAACCAAAAAAGAGGTGCGTCCTTATTTATTAGATGCTCGTTTTGGTATTGAGAAGGAAGGACATCGTGTGGATATGCAGGGTCGGTTGAGCAAGAGTTCTCATCCTACGGTTTTTGGGTCACGTTCTTTTCATCCCTACATTCAGACGGATTTCTGTGAGTCACAGACGGAAGCCATTACACCTGTTTTTGATCATTCTTCTGAGCCTTTGAACTTTATGTCTGCCTTATCTGATGTTATCACCCGCTCCCTAGAACATGAGGAGATGATATGGCCTTTATCTATGCCCCCTGCATTGCCTGAGAATGAAGCAGAGATACAGCTGGCAGATTTGGAAGCAGAGAAGGATGTACGCTATCGACAGGGCCTAGCAGACCGATATGGAAAGCGTAAGCAAATGGTATCGGGAATTCATTATAATTTTGAGTTTGCAAATTCCTTACTTCAATCCATGTTTGAGCAGACTAATGAAGCAGATTATAAGCAATTCAAGACGGATGTCTATATGAAGCTGTCTCGTCAGTATTTGAGATATATGTGGATTCTTAACTATGCTCTGGGAGCCTCTCCCCGTGCAGATAAGTGTTATTTTACAGAGAAAGATTATCCAACTGAAGCTGTACGTTCTATTCGTAATTCACGTTTTGGTTATCGCAACGAGCCTGATGTTTTTGTTTCTTATGAAAATTTAGACAAATACTATGCCGATTTATCATCCTTGGTTTCCGCTGGAAAATTATCAGAAATGAAAGAATTTTACTCATCTGCCCGTTTGCGTGGGGGTGAGCGTGCAGAAGACCTGATAGAATCAGGAGTGCGTTATGTGGAGTTTCGTAACTTTGATTTGAATCCTTTTGTGCGTGAAGGTATGGATGTTGATACGGCACGATTTGTTCATCTTTTTGCTCTTTATCTCTTTTATCGGGAAGAAGATGAAGACAATAGAGATGATAATCAACGACGTGGGCATTTGGCTAATGACACAATCACTTTAGAACATCCATTTGAAAAGACTGCCTATTATGACGAGGGAAAAGCATTTTTCTCAGAAATGAGAGCATTTGCTCAATCAGTTGAGTTGTCAAGACAAGATATAGAAATTATTGAGCGTTTTGAACAGTTGCTTGACCACCCTGAATTAACCCTTGCAGGTCAAATGGAAACAAGGCTTGTCGAAAATTCTGAATTTGCAGTGGATTTGGCAAGACAATATCGTGGGCAAGCCTTTGAGCGTCCCTTCCAGTTGTCAGGATTTACAGACATGGAATTATCTACGCAAAATCTCATCTTTGATGCCATTCAAAAGGGACTTGAGCTTGAGATATTAGATGAAGAAGATCAGATGATAGCCCTTAGATACAAAAATCATGAAGAAATTATCCAAAAAGGCAACATGACCAGTAAAGATTCCATGATTGCCTATTCCATCATGGAGAACAAAGTAGTCACTAAGAAATTATTGAACAGAGCAGGGTTGAATACACCGTCAGGTCGAGAGTTTTCTTCTTTCAAGGAAGCAAGCAAAGCTTACTCAATATTTGAAGACCAAGCCATTGTCGTTAAGCCTAAATCAACTAATTACGGTTTGGGGATTTCTATTTTCCATACCCCTGCTAAGCAAGAACAATATGATCAAGCTTTAGAGATAGCCTTCAAGGAAGATAGACAAATTTTGGTTGAGGAATTTGTGTCAGGGACGGAGTACAGATTCTTTGTGCTGGATGGGAAGACGATTGCTGTACTTCGTCGAGACCCTTGCAACGTTATTGGGGATGGACAGTCCACTATTGCTCAATTAGTAGAAGTCAAAAATCAAAGTTCCTTACGTGGTTTGGATCATCGCTATCCACTGGAGAAAATCCAACTGGGCAATACTGAAAAGCTCATGCTTGAAGTTCAAGGCTATACTATTGAATCTATTCTTGGTAAGAATGTCAAAGTCAATCTTCGTGAAAATTCCAATATCTCAACAGGGGGAGACTCTATTGACATGACAGATGCCATGCCCCAGTCTTATAAATGCATTGCTGAGCAAGCAGCAGAAGCTCTTGATGTCAAGATTACAGGGATAGATATACTCATTCCTGAATTGGTTGAAGATGGGGAATACTCAATTATTGAAGCCAACTTCAATCCTGCCATGCTTTTTCACCTTTATCCCTTGACTGGACAAGGACAGCGAGTGACTATGGAAGTCATTAAATTCCTCTTTCCAGAAGTGATTGAATAAATAAAAAGTCAAGTTTAGTATATACTAAACTTGACTGTCTTGACAGACAGTCAAGAACATTAAAGGAGAAAAGAAATGTTAGAAATTGTGATTATTATTTATTTTATTGTAATGGGAGTGATGTGGGCATTCTTTACAACAGAAGAATCAACACTCAAAACGATAAAGAGAGCAAGATGGGGGAACCTAAAAAAACTAGGGGATTCCTATCAATCCTCAACCTCAGAAGATGAAAAGAAGAATTTACTTTCTCAAGCAATGTCTTCTGTGAAAAATCGAGGATATTTTATTTTGGTAATAGCAATTTTGCTAATTATTGTTGATGGAGCTAGAATTTATCTTGCTTCGCATTAATACTTAATCAAACACGTCTATAAAAAGGCTTGTTTTTTTGATACAATGGTAAAAGTTAAATTCAAAAGAGTGAAAGAGAAAATATGTCAATTCAAGAACAAATCAAAAAACGTCGCACCTTTGCTATCATTAGTCACCCTGATGCAGGGAAGACAACCATTACCGAGCAACTTCTTAAATTCGGTGGAGCCATTCGTGAAGCGGGTACTGTAAAAGCTCGTAAGACAGGGAACTTTGCTAAGTCTGACTGGATGGACATTGAGAAGGAACGTGGAATTTCTGTTACTTCATCTGTTATGCAGTTTGACTATGCCGACAAACGTGTCAATATCCTAGATACTCCGGGCCATGAGGACTTTTCAGAGGATACCTATCGTACGCTTATGGCAGTAGATGCCGTGGTTATGGTGATTGACTCGGCTAAAGGGATAGAAGCACAGACAAAAAAGCTCTTCCAAGTTGTCAAACATCGAAATATTCCTATTTTTACATTTATCAATAAATTAGACCGTGATGGGCGTGAACCTTTAGACCTGCTTTCAGAGCTAGAAGATATTCTTGGTATCGCCTCTGTACCTATGAATTGGCCTATTGGTATGGGTAAAAATTTCCAAGGGCTTTATGACTTCTACAACAAACGCATTGAAGTCTATCAATCTGCGGATGATGAACGTTTCGTGTCATTAGATAATATTGAAAACCATGAACTTGCAAAAAATCCTTTCTATACACAAGCTGTAGAAGATGCAGAACTTTTACAAGATGCGGGAAATGAGTTCAATGAAGAATCAGTCTTATCAGGAGAGTTGACGCCAGTATTCTTCGGTTCAGCTTTGACCTCATTTGGAGTGCAAACTTTCTTAAATTCTTTCCTTGAGTATGCCCCAGAGCCAAATGGACATAAGACAGTAGAGGATGAAATCATTGAACCCATGAATTCAGATTTTTCAGGTTTTATTTTCAAAATTCAAGCCAACATGGATGCACGTCATCGGGATCGTATCGCTTTCTTCCGTATTGTATCAGGAGAATTTGAGCGTGGGATGGGCGTAAACCTGCTCCGTACAGGTAAGCAAGTCAAGCTTTCTAATGTCACTCAATTCATGGCAGAGTCACGTGAAAATGTAGAAACAGCAGTTGCTGGGGATATTATCGGGATCTACGATACAGGAACTTATCAGGTTGGAGATACCCTGTCTACAGGTAAGATAAAAACTGCTTTTGAGCCTCTTCCTACCTTTACTCCAGAGCTATTCATGAAAGTTTCTGCAAAGAATGTCATGAAGCAAAAATCATTCCATAAAGGAATTGAGCAACTCGTACAAGAAGGAGCCATTCAGCTTTATACCACCTATACAACTGGAGATGTCATGCTTGGAGCTGTAGGGCAACTTCAATTTGAAGTATTCAAACATCGCATGGAAACAGAATACAACTCTGAAATCATCATGACACCTATGGGGAGTAAGACGGTGCGTTGGATTAAGCCAGAAGATTTGGATGAGAAGATGTCATCAAGTCGAAATATCTTAGCCAAAGATCGCTTTGATCATCCTCTCTTCCTCTTTGAGAATCAATTTGCTCTCAACTGGTTCAAAGATAAATATCCAGATGTTGAACTCATGGAACAATTTAGTGTATAAATCAAAGAATCTTGACGAAATCAAGATTTTTTGCTATAATTTTCCAGTACGCATTTTGACGTACAGGCGTAGGAGATGACTTTTGAAATGACTGCCATCGCTCACTACATCACGACATTCAGGCATTTGCCTATAGAAAAAGGAGAAATTTATCGTGGCTAAACAAGTAGAACAACTCGTTAAATTACAAATTCCTGCAGGGAAAGCAACACCAGCTCCTCCCGTTGGGCCAGCACTTGGTCAAGCAGGTATCAACATCATGGGATTCGCTAAGGAATTCAACGCACGTACAGCTGATCAAGCTGGAATGCTTATTCCTGTAGTAATCTCAGTCTATGAAGATAAATCATTTACATTTATCACTAAAACTCCTCCAGCAGCCGTTCTTTTGAAGAAAGCTGCTAAGGTTGAAAAAGGTTCAGGTGAGCCTAACAAGGTTAAAGTTGCCACTGTTACACGTGCTCAACTTGAAGAAATTGCTAACACTAAAATGGAAGACCTTAACGCTGGATCATTAGATGCTGCTGTATCTATGATTGAGGGGACTGCTAAATCTATGGGATTCGTAGTTGAAGGCTAATTTTCTTCAGACTTCAGTGTCATGAGCTTTCTTACGGACCATCGTACGCTAGGAAACCTCTTTCCTTGAATTCTTTTGAAAAATTAACTCAACAATCAACTAACATTTAACAAAAGGTGGAAGGCTTGGAGCATTGCTCCAAGGTGACGGATGAAACAAACAGAGTTTGTCACCTTACTTTAAAACCGATATTACCACAAGGAGAAAATAATAAAATGGCTAAAAAAAGCAAACAAATGACTGCTGCAGCTGAAAAGATTGAAGCGATGAAGCTTTATCCAGTTGAAGAAGCAGTAGCTCTTGCAAAAGATGCAAACTTCGCTAAATTTGATGCAACTGTAGAAGTTGCTTATAACTTAAACATTGATGTAAAACAATCAGACCAACAAATCCGTGGAGCAATGGTATTGCCTAACGGAACTGGTAAAACTGCTCGTGTTCTTGTTTTCGCTAAAGGAGACAAGGCTAAAGAAGCAGAAGCTGCTGGTGCAGACTTCGTAGGTGCTGATGAATTAGTGACTAAAATCAATGGTGGATGGATGGACTTTGATGTCGTAATCGCTACACCTGATATGATGGCAGTAGTTGGACGTTTGGGACGTGTTCTTGGACCTCGTAACCTCATGCCAAACCCTAAGACAGGAACAGTTACTATGGATGTAACTAAAGCTGTTGAAGAATCAAAAGCAGGGAAAGTCAACTACCGTGCGGATAAAGCAGGGAACGTTCACGTACCAATCGGTAAAGTATCATTTGATGCAGACAAATTGGTTGAAAACCTCAAAGCACTTCACAATGTGATCGTTGCTGCTAAACCAGCATCATCAAAAGGAACTTTCATCACTAACCTATCAGTTACAACAACTATGGGACCCGGTGTGAAAATTGATTCAGCAAGCTTCTAAATTGAATTAAAAATTAAATAAAAAATCAGCCATAGGCTGATTTTTATTATGTTTTAATCGATTTATATTAAAAATAAATATATTGAATTATAAACATCAGATGCTGTATTTCTCATATTTACACAATCTTTGATAAATTCTTGACAAATTCGGGGGGGGGGGGGGGTAAAAAAAAAAAAAAAAAAAAAAAAAAATTTTTTTAGA
>WREM01000074.1 GCA_009779335.1 Streptococcaceae bacterium
ACCCAATTTACCCGTACAGAAGTCAAAGAAAAACTAGAAGCGTTAGGAGCTAATGTTTCTGGCTCAGTATCCAAAAAGACGAATATCGTCATTGCAGGAGAAGATGCAGGCTCAAAATTAGCAAAAGCACAAGAGTTAGGCATTGAGGTATGGTCAGAAGAAGATTTAGCCAAGCTATGAAATATTATTTTTTAGAAAGGCGTTAGCCTTTTTTATTTTATTCTATCCAAAAATGTGTATAAAAATGATAAAATAAAAGGGTTAATATAAATAAAATAAAGATACACGAGACATATATAAAATGAAAAAAACAATGGATGGAAATCAGGCTGCGGCTCATATTGCCTATGCCTTTTCAGAAATTGCAGTTATTTATCCCATCACTCCAAGCTCACCCATGGCAGATTATACAGATGCTTGGGCAAGTCAAGGACGTGAGAATATCTGGGGTCAGACTGTAAAAATATCAGAATTACAATCAGAAGCAGGTGCTGCAGGTGCCATGCACGGAGTCTTGAAAGCAGGCTCTCTGGCAACAACATTTACTTCATCGCAAGGGCTTTTACTCATGCTTCCAAACATGTATAAAATGGCTGGAGAATTGTTACCTGCTGTGATTCATGTGGCAGCCCGTTCTCTAGCAACTTCTGCATTGAGTATTTTTGGTGATCAGTCAGATGTCATGGCAGCTCGTTCAACAGGTTTTGCCATGCTTGCAGAATCTTCGGTTCAAGAAGTGATGGATTTATCTGCTGTTGCTCATTTGGCGACCCTAGAATGCTCTCTTCCCTTTTTGAATTTCTTTGATGGCTTTCGTACCTCACATGAAATTCAAAAGGTTGAAGTATTGGAATATAAGGATTTATCTCAACTTATCAATCAAGAAAAATTAGAAGAATTTCGTTCAAGGGCCATGAATCCTGATCATCCTACAGTATCAGGAACGAATCAAAATACAGATTTATATTTCCAACAGCGTGAAACCAGCAACAGTTATTATGATAATTTGCCTGCCATTGTACAAAAATATATGAATAAAATCAATGATTTGCGTGGGACAGATTATGATTTAGTCAATTATTATGGGCATCCAGAAGCCACTGAAGTTATCGTGAGTATGGGTTCTGTAGCAGGAACAGTCAAACAGACAGTTGATCATTTGAATGGACAAGGTCGTAAGGTAGGTTTTCTTAATATCCATCTCTACCGTCCTTTTCCTTCTGAAAATTTCCTAGAAAAATTACTAAAAACAGTGAAATCACTTGCTGTTCTTGATCGTACCAAAGAACCCGGATCTAATGGAGAACCGCTTCTTCTTGATGTGACAAATTTACTCTATAATCAGGAGATAAAGGTTATTGGTGGACGTTATGGAATTGGACAAAAGGATACCCGTCCAGAGCATATTAAAGCTGTTTTTGATGAGCTCATAAAAGATGAGAGCAAATCTCGCTTCACCATCGGCATTGAAGATAATGTGACTCATCTTTCTTTATCTGCTGAGCAAAAATTAGACCTTACTCCTGTCGATGTCTATCAGGCAAAGTTCTGGGGATTTGGATCAGATGGGACAGTTGGTGCCAATAAATCAACCATCAAAATCATTGGAAATCGTACAGACAAAGAAGTACAAGGATCTTTTGAATACGATTCAAAAAAATCAGGGGGATTAACCATCAGCCATTTACGTTTTGGCGATAGCTCTATATTGTCCGCCTACAGAATTGTTCAATCAGATTTTGTGGCCTGCCACAACGCAACCTATATCCATAAATATGATTTGACTAAAGGGTTGAAAAAAGGAGGGGTATTCCTTCTTAACACATCATGGAATGCAACACAGTTAGATAAAAACTTACCTACAAGGCTCAAGAAATACTTGGCTGAAAATCAGATTGATTTCTACACTATTGATGCAGCAAAAATTGCTAGAGAAACAGAAATGAAACGCCGAATCAATACTATTATGCAAGTGGCATTCTTTAAGTTATCGAATGTCATGGCTTTTGAAGATGCCTACGCCAGCCTAAAAGAGAGCGTAAAATCTTATGGAAGAAAGCATCCTAAAGCCGTAGAGCGAAATCTTAACGCTATGGAAATAGCCATAAATAGCTTAGAAAAAATTGATATTCCTGAAAATTGGTTAAGTGGGAATGATACAGAGAAATCTCAATCCACCGTATCAGAAGATGCAACCAAACGCTACGTCTTTGATATTGTCAATCGTACGAATGCCTTTGAAGGGGACCAGCTCACAGTTCAAGATTTAATTGATAATAAAATGACTGATGGAAGCTCACCCTTAGGGACAGCTGCATTTGAAAAACGGGGTATCGCTCTAGAAGTTCCCGAATGGAACGCAGATGCTTGTATTCAATGTAATGAATGTGCTTTTGTCTGTCCTCATGCAGCTATTCGTCCTTTTCTTGCCAATGAAGATGAATGGAATCAAGCTCCTGAAGGTTTCAAAGTTATGGATTACCGAGGGAAAGATAATCTTAAGTATCGCATTCAAGTCTCAGTAGAAGACTGTACGGGGTGTAATCTTTGTGTAGAAGCCTGTCCTAAAAAGGGAGAAGCTCTAAAAATGGTACCCTATGATTCTCAAAAAGAACAAGCAATCAACTGGGCTTTTGCCATGACATTGACTCAGAAAAATCCTGCTCGTCCTAATACAGTCGTTGGAACTCAATTCAATAAACCCTTATTAGAGTTTTCAGGGGCTTGCTCAGGTTGTGGAGAAACACCTTACATTAAACTTTTAACACAAATGTTTGGGGATCGTATGATGATTGCCAATGCAACGGGATGTTCTTCCATTTATGGAGGAGATCAGGCTACGCCGTATACATCAAATGCTGATGGGCATGGTCCTGCTTGGTCAAATTCACTTTTTGAAGACAATGCAGAATACGGTTATGGAATGTGGTTAGCGTCACAGACCCGCCGTCAAAAGTTGGTGTCTCAAATACAGTCTGCTCTCCCTCAAATGTCAGCAGATTTATCTGAATTGGCTCAAGATTGGGTAGAGCATTTAGAAGATTCCGAAGGAACACGGGCTCGTGCTGAAAAATTGAAAGCATTACTGAAAGAAGAAAACGAAAATTCTTCTGATTTAGAAGAAATTTATAAGGCTAAGGATCAATTTGTAAAACCTACTCAATGGATTTTTGGTGGAGATGGATGGGCTTATGATATTGGATTTGGCGGTTTAGACCATGTTATTGCTTCAGGGGCAGATGTCAATATTCTAATTATGGATAATGAGATTTATGCCAATACAGGAGGTCAAGTTTCTAAAGCCACACCAACCTCTGCCATTGCCCAATTTGCAATGTCTGGAAAAGCGACAGCCAAGAAGGATTTAGGATTGATGGCAATGACCTACGGGAATGTCTATGTAGCACAAATTGCCTCAGGAGCAAACATGATGCAGACCATTAAAGCTTTTGATGAAGCAGAAAAGCACAAAGGGCCTTCAATCATTATTGCCTATACACCTTGTATTGGTCATGAACTGCACGGAGGAATGGAGAAAACATTAGAGGAGGCTCAAGAAGCTGTTGCATCAGGATATTGGCAACTTTATCGGCACAACCCAAATCTAGAAGAAGCAGGAAAAAATCCCTTGACTTTAGATTTCAAAAAACCTGATTTTACTCAAGTAAGAGATTTCTTACTCAGGCAATCTCGTTTTGATAATTTGAGAAAAATCAATGAAGAACAGGCAGAAATGCTTTATCAAAAAGCCTCAGATGACGCACGTAAGAAATTTTTACGCTATGCTCGTATGTCAGGAGATTATGATAAATTCATCCAAAGAGAAGAAAAAAACTCAAATAAGATATAATAGAGTAAGGTGTGAAGTTGACTGTTAGAAATTGAGCATAAGCAAGATAATCATTGATATACTTTGTAGAATACAAAGTGGTTATCAAGCTTATGTCGAGATTTCTAGGAGACTGAACTCAGTTAAGAAGATGTGAAGTCGACTGTTAGAAATTGAGACAGTAGACATTCATAAAATAAGAAAAGGAACAAAACATGAACGATTTTAGTCAATTTTTCAATCTTGATTTTTGGCAAAAAATATTTGCTCTTAATCAATCTCCATGGAGAATATTTGTTACGATTCTTGATATTGCAATCGTCGCTTTCTTTCTCTATCGTGCCATAAGATTTGTACAAGGAACTAAGCTTGTCTCACTCATTCGAGGGGTTATTGTTTTTATTGCACTAAAGATAATTGCTAGCCTTATTGGCTTAACAACAGTTGAATGGTTGCTGAATCAGGTCATTACCTATGGTGTGATTGCGGGAGTTATTATCTTTCAACCTGAAATCCGTCGAGCTTTAGAGAGTTTGGGACGTACAACGACTTTTTTCACTCCCGGAAAAAAATCAGATATTGATAGTCATATCACTGCTTATGAGGATTCTATGGCTTATATGGCAGAGCGTAAAATTGGGGCACTCATTGCCATTGAAGGAGCACAGACACTTGATGAATATGCCTCTACAGGAATCCGCCTTGATGCAGACATATCCAGCCAACTCCTCATCAACATTTTTATCCCTAACACACCCTTACATGATGGAGCAGTCATCATCCAAAAGGATAAGATTGCGGTGACTTCTGCCTATCTCCCTTTGACTGAAAAGCAAGGAATTTCTAAAGAGTTTGGAACTCGTCATCGTGCGGCTATTGGTTTGGCAGAAGTATCAGATGCCTTGGTTCTGATTGTATCCGAGGAGACTGGAGGAATCTCAGTGACACATAATGGAGAATTTCATGCAGACATCACTAAGGAAAGACTACACAGCATTTTGACTCATGTATTGAATCCAGCTAATGAAGGAGGAATTTCAGATGAAAAAGAACAAATGGAATAAATTCTTTACTTCAAAAGCTTTTTATGTCATCAGTGCGATATTTTTAGCCATCATGCTCTTTGTTCATGCGACGAGTGTGTCTATGAATAATCAGAATTCAAATTCAGACGGTCAAGTCTATACTGCATCTATTCCTAATGTCCCAATCACACTTAAATATGATTCTAATAAATACTTTGTCAGTGGGTACAATACGTCAGCCAGTGTCTATTTAACAGGGAGCAACCGTCTCTTGCTTAACGGAGAGATGGCAGATGACACACGCAATTTTAGCTTGGTTGCAGATTTGTCAAACAGCAAAGAAGGAACGGTAAATGTCCCTATTCGTGTACAAAATCTTGCTTCAGGACTTAATGCAAAAATTCAACCCACCACATTAAATGCAACCATTGAAAAGAAAGCTCAAGCAGAGTTTCAAGTTTCTTATCAGATTGAGCAAAATCAAATTCCTTCAGGATTCTCAATTGATGAAGTTAACCTCGATGTTGCAAGCGTCAATGTCATTTCAGGAGATCAAAGCATTAAACGTATTCAAGCCGTAGAGGCTTCTCTACCAAGTAATATCACACTTAATGATGATTTTTCAGGTGATGTCAGTTTACACGCTGTGGACAGTAATGGTAATATTGTCCCCGCTCAAATCTCCCCTTCTACCGTACACATGAGAGTGAAAGTCAATAAACCCTCTAAGAAGGTCAACGTCAATGTCAAGAAAACAGGGACACTCGACAGTAGCCTGTCAGATATGAAAGTCAGTGTAAATCCTAATCAAGTAACCATCTATGGAGAGCAGGCAATCTTAGATAAGATTTCTACCCTTGATGCCCCGGTAGATATTTCAGGGGTCACATCAGAAAAGAAAATTAAGGTCAAACTTCAAACAAATGATAATATTTCTTTTGATAATGATACAGTTGAAGTGACTTTGACACCAGTTAAAAAATAAAACTATAAAGAAGGAGATATACAATGGGAAAATATTTTGGAACAGATGGCGTTCGTGGAGAGGCCAATGTCGAGCTAACACCAGAATTGGCATTCAAATTGGGTCGTTTTGGTGGTTATGTCCTTAGCCAACATGAAACAGCAGCACCTAAAGTTTATGTGGCAAGAGACACACGTATTTCAGGGCAAATGCTTGCAACAGCGTTAATATCAGG
>WREM01000075.1 GCA_009779335.1 Streptococcaceae bacterium
CCTCACACCTCGGCAGAATGTCAACTTGGAAGAGGTGCTTGGTGTAAAAGTCATTGATCGCATGCAGTTGATACTGGATATATTCGCCATGCGGGCTCGCTCTCATGAAGGAATGTTGCAGGTGGAAGAAGCTCAGCTTAACTATATACTTCCTCGTCTTGCAGGCAAAGGAATCATGCTCAGTCGTCAAGGGGGTGGAATAGGCTCTAAGGGTCCCGGAGAATCTAAGCTTGAGACAGATCGTCGCTATATTCGTACTCGTATTGAAAACATTGACAAGGCTTTGAAAAAGGTTGAGAAAAATCGTGAGACCATCCGACAAAAGCGTAAAAATTCAGGAATTTTCAAGATAGGATTGATTGGATATACCAATGCAGGAAAGTCATCCATCATGAATGCTCTAACTTCAAAAGAACAGTATGAAAAGGATGAACTATTTGCGACTTTGGATGCAACTACCAAAACTACTCAGTTGAAAGATGAGTTTACAGTCAGCTTGACAGATACGGTTGGGTTTATCCAAAATCTACCGACAGAACTCATTACCGCTTTCAAGTCCACGCTTGAAGAATCTGCTCATGTGGATTTACTTATTCATGTGATTGATGCTTCCCACCCTCATCATGAGATTCATGAAGAAACTGTGGTGAATATTATGGAAGAATTGGACATGAATGCTATCCCTGTGCTTCATGTTTACAACAAGATGGATTTGGTTGACAATACCTTCATACCGACAGTTTTGCCTGTTGTGCAACTCTCTATCAAATCACCTGAAGGACCACAGTGGCTACGTACAGCAATTTTAGAAAAATTATATGAACTCTTTGAGCAAGTGGAATTTCAAGTTCCCTATGCTTTGGCTTACACATTGCCTCAGATAAAACAACTCATGTTAGTAAATGAAATAGAGGAAAAAGAAGATCACTATCAGTTATCAGGACTAATTGCTCCTGAACTCAAATGGAAAATCGAAGAATTTAGAAAATAGAAGGTAAATAATAAATGGAACTTACAGGCAAACAAAAACGCTATTTACGCAGCTTAGCAGTCAATATCAAACCTATTGTGCAGATTGGAAAGGGAGGAGTCAACAATGAGATTCTTACTTCTATCCGTCAGGCGTGTGATGCTCGTGAATTGATTAAGGTCAATATTCTACAAAATTCTGATGAGACATCATCAGATGTAGCAGAACGCATAGAAGAAATGGGACTTGATGTGGTGCAAATCATCGGGCGTAATCTTGTGATTTTCAAGGTATCAGATAAGAAAGAAAATCGTAAAATTTCAAAAGAGGTCAAGGAGATAAAGCCAGCATAAAATGTCAATAGAATTACTTACTCCATTTACAAAGGTTCAGCTAGAAAAAACTGCAGAACAAACACCTACCTCCATAGGTCTTTTTTGGGGTAATTTTAATCCAATACATATGGCTCATCTGACCATTGCCGATCAGGTACGCCAGCAACTCCAGTTGGAGAAAGTCATATTCCTTCCTGAGTATAATCCTGATGGTCATGTAGAGAAGATGTTAAAGCTAGGATTAGAAGATGTTCAAGGCTTAGAGTTGGACACTTGTCGATTGAGCACCAAAGAGAGTATGGTTGAATCGGTCAAACGCCTGAAAGAAACATCTCCTGACACAGCTTTCTACTTTATTATTGGGAGTGATGTCATTAATACCCTCTCTCAATGGAAAGAAATGGATGCTCTCCTAGAATTAGTGCAGTTGGTTGCTGTTCGTCGTCCTCGCTATCGTGTAGGGACAAGCCTTCCTATTCTTTGGGTGGATGTTCCTGCTATGGATATTTCTGGGAATATGATTCGTGAGCAATTTCATAAAGGGATGATTCCCCATTTTCTACTTCCTGAAAAGGTCTTAGAATATATAATGAAAGAAGGTTTATATGTTTGATTTTTATCCACCGATCAATCTTAGTCGAGAGGAATTACTTGGGAAAATCCGTCAGCAAATGTCAGAAAAACGCTATCAACATAGCCTTGGTGTAGAAAAAGCAGCCATTGAATTGGCTGAACGTTACCATGTAGATATTCAAAAAGCAAGTTTGGCAGGACTTCTACACGACTATGCTAAAGAAGTGCCTGATGATAAGTTTTTAGAACTTATTGATAAATATAAGCTAGATGTTGACTTGAAGAATTGGAATAACAATGTTTGGCATGGTAGGGTAGGAATTTATCTGATTGAGGAAGATTTAGGATTGACGGATTCAGATATACTGCAAGCCATAAGTATTCATACCGTAGGATCTAGTCAGATGTCTGATTTGGCAAAGGTGCTTTATGTGGCGGATTATATTGAAGAAGGACGAAGTTTTCAAGGAGTGGATCAGGCACGAGAGATTGCAAGGCAATCCCTAGATAACGCTGTCGCCTATGAAACAGCACATACCGTCAAATTTCTCGCTGAGCAGGCAGTGCCTATCTACCCACAAACACTAGAAACCTATAATGCCTTTATCAAATATTTACAGGATTGAGTGTCAAATGGTATAATAGAGCAAGGAAAATATAGATAGGAAATCAATTTGGAATCAAAACAATTATTAGAAGTCGTTGTAAAAGCAGCAGATGACAAGAAAGCCTTAGATATTATTGCATTAAACATGAATGAGGTGTCAGGGGTGGCAGATGCTTTTGTCATCATGGAAGCTATGAATACACGTCAAATTGACGCTATCGTTGATAATATCGCTGAAGAAGCTAAAGCAAAGGTGTGCGTGTCTGTTGCGGGGCGTATCGAAGGAGATGCCAAAACAGGTTGGGTCCTTCTTGACTTGGGAGACATTATCGTCAATGTTTTTGACCATGATTCTCGTTTAAGATTCAACTTAGAAAAACTCTGGTCTGACGCACCATTATTGGATGTATCAGCCTTCATTGAAGAATAAAATCAGCGAGTAATCTCGCTTTTTTAGGAGGGGAAATGATCACTTCATATCAAGAATTTGCTAAAGTCTATGATACAGTCATGGATGATAGCCTCTATAAACAATGGCTTAATTTCACGCAAAGGCATGTGTCTCAATCTGCTCACTCTTTATTAGAACTGGCTTGTGGTTCAGGTGTTCTCGCCCTTGAATTGAAAAAATCAGGCTATGATGTAAGAGGAATTGACTTATCAGAGGAAATGCTCACGATAGCCTCAAATCGAGCCATGACAGAAGGTCAAGAAATTGAATTTATCGCAGGAGACATGCGAGAATTAGATCAGTTAGTAGAGCCAGAAGCCTTTGACGTCATTACCTGTTATTCAGATTCTATCTGCTATATGCAAAATATAGAGCAGGTAAAAGAAGTGGTTGACGGGGTTTACACTAGCTTGACAGTTGACGGGACGTTCATTTTTGATGTGCATTCTGTCAATCAAGTGGACAAGGAGTTTCCGGGTTACAGCTATCATGAAAATGAAGAGAATTTTGCATTTCTTTGGGACTCCTTTGCAGGAGAGTTCCCACATTCCGTTGTTCATGAATTGACTTTTTTTGTAGAAGATTCTGAAGGTACATTTATCCGTAAAGATGAAATACATGAAGAACGAACCTATCCCATTGAAGAGTATTTGCAAGTTTTATCAAAATTCTCCAATGTAAAAGTTTACGCAGATTTTACAGATGATGAACCAAATAATGAGAGTAAAAGGTGGTTTTTTGTATGTCAAAAATAACTGGAATCATCGCAGAGTTCAATCCTTTTCATTCGGGGCACAAGTATCTGTTGGAGCGAGCAGATGGTTTGAAAATCGTCGCCATGTCTGGAAATTTTATGCAACGTGGAGAACCTGCCATTTTTGACAAATGGGCACGAGCTCAAATGGCTCTATCAAATGGGGCAGATATTGTCGTTGAATTGCCGACGCTTGTATCCGTTCAGTCGGCAGATTTTTTTGCCAAAGGTGCTGTAGATATCTTGTCTGAATTAGGAATAAATCAGTTGATTTTTGGATCGGAATCAGATACAGACTATAATCAAGTCGCAAAGACTTATGCTGAACAAGGTCAAAAAATGGAGGCTTTCATTAAAAATCTTTCGGATGAACTCAGCTATCCCCAAAAGACCCAGCTCATGTGGCAAGAATTTCTAGGTTTGCAATTTGACGGAAACACTCCTAATCATGTGTTGGCTTTAGCTTATGCCAAGGCAGTAGCAGAAAAAAATATCCAGCTAAAAACAATCCAACGCACCAATGATTTTCATTCCTCTGACTTGCAGGGGCAATTTGCCTCAGCAACAGCGATCCGTGAAAATATTCATAATTGGGAGAAGATAAAAGGTCTTGTGCCAGAAAATTTAGAAAAGCTTTATGACTCATCAACAGTGTCTTGGGAGGATTATTTTCCCTTACTTAAATACAAGGTTTTTTCCTCAGGACTCTCAGAAATATATCAAGTCAATGAGGAAATGATGGTGCGTATCAAGCGTGAAATCAAAAAATCAGAAAACATTGATGAGCTTGTAGAAAATATTCATACCAAAAGATATACTAAATCTCGAGTTAGGCGATTATTGATTTATATTTTACTCAATGTACCCCAAAACGCTTCATTGCCTGATAAACTCCATGTTCTAGGATTCACTAAAAACGGACAAGAGCATCTATCAACTGTAAAAGATAAAATCATCACTCGGATAGGTGCAGAGGCGTGGGATTCAATGACACAAAAAGCAGATGAAATCTATTGTCTGGGAAATAAAGACTTACAAGAGCAGAACTACGGAAGAAAACCAATAATATTATAGGATTGTGGTATAATATTGAAGAATAAAACAATGAGAAAGGAGACTGAGGGTTCAGTTTACACATTAATTAACGTGCTAAATTGAACTTCAACGTGCGTCATTTCTTGTCTTGTGCAATAGACCGCTTGATACTTCGTATCAAGTTAATAAACGGTCTTAGGCACTACTCAGAAATGATAACCGCACGTTTCAGTATCTTAAATTTATGGGACGTAAATGGGCTAATATCGCTGCTAAAAAGGCAGCTAAAGACGGAGCAACTTCAAAAGTTTATGCCAAGTTTGGTGTAGAAATCTATGCAGCTGCTAAGCAAGGAGATCCAGATCCAGAAATTAACGGAACACTTCGTTTTGTTATTGAGCGTGCTAAACAGGCACAAGTTCCTAAGCATGTGATTGATAAAGCCTTAGATAAGGCTAAGGGAGGATCAGATGAGACCTTCACAACAGGGCGTTACGAAGGCTTTGGACCTAATGGTTCGATGGTTATTGTTGACACTTTGACAAACAATGTCAATCGTACAGCAGCAGATATTCGTACGGTTTACAACAAAAATGGAGGGAACTTTGGTTCTGCAGGATCAGTTTCTTATCTTTTTGACAATACAGGTGTGGTTATTTTCAACGGAAATGACAGCGATGAAATATTTGAATATCTCATGGAAGCAGATGTAGATGTGCGTGATGTGGAACAAGAAGGAGAACATATTGTTGTTTACACTGAACCAGCGGATTTACATAAAGCTATTGAAGCCCTTAAAGAAAAAGGAATCACAGAGTTCACAACAACAGAACTTGAAATGGTACCTCAAAGTGAAATCACACTTGAAGGCGAAGATTTGGAAACCTTTGAAGGGCTGATTGACGCATTGGAAGATAATGAAGATGTGCAAAAAGTCTATCACAATGTGGAACTATAACTATAACCTACATACATAGGCGATTAAGAGCAACTCTTAATTGTTTTATTTTATAAAAGGGGCAGAAAAGGGGCGAAATAAAAATGACAAATTAAGAAAAACTTTGTTCACTTTAAAATCTTTTTATTTATCAAATAAAGTAAAAAAGTATGATAGAAATAAAAAATTGGATAGACATTTAACTAGTGGAAATCCTATATTTTTAAGAATTTATAGCAAATAGAAAATTAGAAGCATAGACGAAAAAATGGTATAATAGAAATGTATAAAAGGAGGACATTGCTATGACATTGGACGTTAATAAAGAAGAG
>WREM01000076.1 GCA_009779335.1 Streptococcaceae bacterium
AGAAAAATATATCGTGCCGATTATGGATGCACGGCGTGGCAATGCTTATTCTAGTGTGTATCAAAATAATCAAGAAGTTGTCGCAGAAGCTCATTTGGATTTTGCTGAATTTTTGAAAGAAGAGATTTTTCATGATCATAAGGAAAAATTTGTTTTTACAGGACAGGTTGAGAATTTCAAAGATATAATAATATCACAAGGATTTACAGAAGAGCAGATTGTGTCTGATGGTTTGGATCAACTCCCCTCTGCCTATGAATTAGGAAAAAAAGCAATAAATATGGAGCCTGTAGAGGTGCATAGTTTTGCCCCCAATTACTTGAAAAAAGTAGAAGCCGAAGAGAAATGGTTAGAGAAAAATGAAGGAAAAGATAAGTCAGCGGATGACTATGTTAAAAGAATTTAAAGACAGGATTCTATCAAGTCTATCCTTAAAACCTCGTCGTTACTTAGATATGGATGAGATAGAACTTTCAAATGAGCGTGAAGGTATACATTATCGGTTGGCTGTGCGTGAGGATATTGTAGGCATGCTTGCTGTTGAACGTTCTGTCTATGATGGACAGACGCCATGGATGTTTTCACACTTTGAAGAAGAAATTATAAAAAATGAAAATGCTTTTTTTGTCATTGCAGAATCTGATGAAAAAGTTGTAGGATTCATCGGAGCAAGACTTGTCAACCATGGTCGAGATGTGCATATTTCTAATTTGGCTGTATCAAAAAAATTTCAAGCCAGAGGAATTGCCACGCAGTTGATTGGACAAGTTGTCCAACTCATGTCTATTATGAATAAGTCAATCATCAGTCTAGAAGTTCGTCGTGAGAATACTCATGCTCAAGCCCTCTATCGTCGCCATGGGTTTACATCAGACAAGGTGCTGATTCAATATTATGAAGGTGGTGGAGATGCCATTTTAATGAAGAAGGATTTGAAGCATGAATCTAAAAATTAAAAGAATAGATAGAAAAAGAGACAAAACAGAAAACATTGAAAAAATAAGTCATCATATCTATCGGCTCTTGTCCAATCTTTATAGTGAATCTCCATGGACAGAGGATTATATCATCAAGAATATTCAGAATGAATATTCGGGTTATTATCTTGCGGAGATAGATGAGCAGTTGGTGGGATTTCTTTCTGTTCATGAAATTATGGATAGCTGTGAAATCACACATCTTGCTGTTAGAAAAGAAGACCAAAGAAAAGGCATTGCCCAGCTCTTGCTCAATAAGAGATTGAATGACACAGACAAATTTTTATTAGAGGTTAGAAAATCCAATGAAAAAGCCCAACAGCTCTATATGAAGAATGGGTTTGAAACTTATCATGTCAGAAAAAATTACTATAAAAATCCATCAGAAGATGCCATTTTAATGAAGAAAGAAGGATGAGATGTCTGATCAATATATTTTAGCTTTTGAAACATCTTGCGATGAAACTTCAGTTGCTGTGTTAAAAAACGGTAAAGAGTTATTATCCAATGTCATTGCCAGTCAAATCAACAGCCATAAACGCTTTGGTGGTGTTGTTCCAGAAGTAGCCAGTCGTCATCATGTAGAACAAATCACTGTCTGCATTGATGAAGCATTAAAAGGGGCAAATGTTAGCCCAGAAGATTTGACGGCTGTTGCTGTAACTGAAGGGCCGGGGTTAGTTGGAGCTTTACTTGTAGGAATCATGGCAGCAAAAACTTTTGCTTGGGTACACCATCTTCCTTTAATCCCTGTTAATCACATGGCTGGACATCTGATGGCAGCGAGTTTGGTTGAACCGATAGACTATCCGGTACTTGCACTTCTTGTTTCTGGTGGGCATACAGAGCTTGTCTATGTGGCAAAAGAAGGAGACTACAAAATTGTCGGAGAAACACGTGATGATGCTGTAGGAGAAGCCTACGACAAGGTCGGACGAGTCATGGGATTGACTTACCCTTCTGGGCATGAAATTGATGAATTGGCTCATCGAGGGCAGGACATCTATCATTTCCCACGTGCCATGACAGATACAGATAATTTAGAGTTTTCATTCAGTGGGCTTAAATCAGCATTTATCAATCTGGTTCATCATGCAGAGCAAAAAGGAGAGAATCTTACAAACGAAAACTTATCTGCAAGCTTTCAATCTGCTGTCCTAGACGTATTGTTGAAGAAAACAAAACTTGCTCTTGAGCAATACCCAGTAAAAACTCTGATTGTAGCAGGTGGAGTGGCAGCCAATCAAGGCTTGAGAGAAAGACTAGCTGAGGAAATAAAAGAAATTAAAGTCATTGTCCCCCCTCTCAGACTTTGTGGAGACAATGCAGGAATGATTGCCGCCGCCGCTTTTGTTGAATTAGAAAAAGGAAACAGAGTAGATTTAGGCTTGAATGCCAAGCCAAGTTTGGCATTTGATAAGTTGTAAGAAGATAACCATACCTAAAAAATTTTAATGATATAATATAATAACTAATAAAAATAGAGGACTGAAAAATCAAAACAATTACAGAAATTTTAAGCAATCAAATTCTGATTACCGCTATTACAAGCTGGTTTATTGCTCAATTCATCAAAATAGTGGTAGATTTAATCAGATATAAAAAATTCAGTTGGCACCTTGTTTTTGCGACAGGTGGAATGCCCAGCTCACACAGTGCTATCGTAGTTTCTACAGCTGTATCTACGGGGTTGAATTATGGTTTTCAATCTGCTGTTTTTGCCTTGGCAACAGTCTTTGCATTTATTGTCATGTATGATGCACAGGGGATTCGGAGAGCCGCAGGAAAGCACGCTTATCTCATTAACATCATCATCAAAACGATCGAAGATCCAAAAGTAAGTGTGGAAGACACAGTTAATGAACTTTTAGGGCATACGCCTCTTCAAGTGGCAGCGGGTGCAATACTTGGTGTAATCATTGCAATAATTATGAATTAAAAAAAGGCTTATAGCCTTTTTATTTTGCGATGACTGGAATCCAGATTTCTCCATAATAACTTCCATCTTCTTTGACTTGACTGAATGTCCCGTTAGGGCCGCCCACATAAGCATAGTCATTGATTTGGTCTAGGACTTGTCCGAAGGCTTTTCCTGCGATACTGTCAAATAAGGTTTGGGAGTCATCAGCTGTTCCTGATACAATCACATATTCAGAATCAGGAAATTCAACCATACGGGTAACCTTTTCGATGGTTTTGGCAGGCTCAACAGCAAGATAATTCCAAGGTTTCCCTTGATAAACTTCATTTACTGACCAGAGTAAATTGTTTTTAGCAGAGTCACGAAGCGTAGGCAAGCTACCATCATTTTCAATAGAAGAGTAAAATTCTCCTTTTTCTTTGGCTATGCCTTGGAAATCATCAAAAGAGGATTGGAATGAGAAGCCTAGACCTGCTAGGGTAAAAGCGTTTTTGTGTTCAATAGTATATTTTGACATAGTGTCTCCTTTTTAATTGAGAGTCCTCTACTTATTTCTAAACAGTCGAACTCTCATCTTATTTATTATTTAACGACAGATATTTCATGTATGCTTCGTCCATCCTTGTCAAACATTTCTAGCCAACTGTTAGTCCCAGCAAAATAGAGGAAATGTCCGATTTCATTGACAGAGCGAAGGAGGATGTCTTCTGTTGTTTGATATGTTTTTTTATCGTAGGATTTCTCGTGATCCTTACGCAAATTAAGTGCGAATTTTCCTGAGAATCCAACTGAGCCATCTGCCCGACGAGAAACAGCATCATCAGGGAGCATTTGAGCCCCTTTGAGCAAACGCATTTGAGTGGATTTCTCCCAAATGACTGTTCCACTGGTTCCCTTATGTTCGATATGAAATTCAATCTCAGAAAATGCCTTTTTCCAACGATGTTGAGCCTTTGGAGAAACGAATTTTTTCTTTTTGAGCTGAATACCAAAGGGAGAAAGGACAGTAAAGATTTCGTCCATGGCTTTTGCAGAGGCATTAAAGATATTTTTGGGAATTTTGATTGAGTCAGGGACAGCAGCAAGTTTGATTTTCTCTTCCTGTGCAGTTTGTACCAAATATTGCACGAGATAAGCAATATCTAAGTCATAAGCTGAAGGGTCAATGACAATGACTTTGTCAAATTCTAGTTTGGGAATGAGAGATTTCTCTGATGCAATCAAATTGATTTGTGATTTTTTAGTCAGTAAGAAGATTTGCCCCTTTTCCAATGGGAATTTATCATTATTTGCGGGGATGATTGTTGCAGTTGCTCCTGATTTTAGAGTGAGTACGATATTTTCCTTATCAAGAGTAACGGTAAATGTTGTTTTTGTCATAGTCTTATTTTATAAGAAAAGTTAAATTTTTTCAACCTAACTCAATCTTTGTATCTTAAGCTTTCTCAGCACGCAACCACATTTCGGCTAGGAAAGTTCCGTCTGCTTGTTCTTTGACAAATGTTGAATTACCCGGTCCTACATACTTGTAGTCTGTGATTTCTTGGAGAGCCCCACCGAATGCTTTTCCTGTTAATTGGTCAGCTAATGTGTCCTTGTCATTTCCAGTCATAGTAAGCACAATGTAATCTCCTGCTAAGAAATCTAATTTGTCAGTATCAGGCATATCTACATTCCCCATAACAGCAAATCCACGATAAGGTTTGCCATCAAAGACATAATTGACTACATAGTCTTGTGTGTCATCTGCTTTAGAGGTAAGTTCTGTCAAGGCTCCGTTTGAAGTGATTTCAGCTTTACGAGCTGCGATTTTTTTACCGTTGCCTTCCCAGTCATTAAAATCACCGAGGATAACACCAAGTGAAGTCATTTGGAAGTTTTCTTTTACGTTTTCGATTCTGTAATCTGTCATTTTGTTTTCTCCTACCGAAAAATGTTCGGTTTTTCTTTTTGTTTTTTTATTCTTGTTTTAAGAACAAATCTAGTATAAAATATAAATGTATCAAAAAATGATACTTTTTATGTTAGTGCTGGAAAATTTATTAAATAGTACTAAAATATACCATCTTTGATAGACAAGAATGGTGATCCAAACTGAAATTAAGGGAAATTTCTAATGAAAAAAACAGAACGAGTCAATCTCATCATGCGTTACATCAATAATCGTGCACAATTCACCATAGCCGAAATCCAGAGAGAGTTTGAGATTTCTAGGTCAACCGCTATACGAGACATAGAAGAAATACAGGCTTTAGGCTTTCCCTTGACGACGGAATTAGGTCGGGGAGGAGGGTACTTCGTCATGCAGAATGAATATTTGCCTGCTGTACGATTTACCCCTGATGAGCTGAAAGCCATTGTCATCTCTTTCATCGCATCAAAAAATTCACAGCTTCCCTATTTACAGAATCGCAAATCTATCATGGAGAAACTGATAGGAATTGCCAGTCAGACTCAACAAGATGAGCTGATTGAATTAGAGAAAATTTTACTATTTGAAAATGCTAATCCGGGGAATCCCAGTATATTGGAGCTGGATGACTATGCCTCTGATGAGTTGAATCAACTGATTTCTCTAGTTGTAAAAGACCGCTATTTACAAGTAACTTATGAATTGCACCAAGGCTGGTCACAGCTGATGGAAATCTATGTTTTACATATTCTTTATGATAACAGTCAATGGATCATGGAAGTTTATGACTTTGCAAGTGAAAAAATGCTTTTTCTTCCTATAGATATGCTTCGAAACAGTAGGTTGGCAGAAGGAAATTGTCCACTTAATGAGGATGAAGTTTTGGCAAAACGGGTGCTTTTTAATCGTCAATCCAATTTGATGGTTCGTCTAGATGCAACTGGTATACGGCGTTTCAAACGTATACACCCACCAGAAATCATCCTTAGCTTTACGGGAATGTTCCAGACCAGTGGAACTTTCGCTGTTCATATAGATGAAAAAAATGAGGAGCAGCTAGATTATTACATGGACTGGCTCATGTTTTTAGGTGAA
Source organism: Streptococcaceae bacterium (assembly GCA_009779335.1). Lineage (GTDB taxonomy): Bacteria > Bacillota > Bacilli > Lactobacillales > Streptococcaceae > Lactococcus. The sequence goes on from WREM01000076.1 coordinate 5,906, forward strand.
GGTGTAGAATTTGAGAAAATACCACAGACCCTGAAGAAAAAACTCAA
>WREM01000077.1 GCA_009779335.1 Streptococcaceae bacterium
ACCTTGCTCTACAACTACTCGATTATCATATTTATAGGCTTCATTGAGTCCTGCTTGCAAGTCTTCTAATCGATCAATCTTAGAAATCCCTACACTTGAACCCATATTGGCAGGTTTCACAAAGACAGGAAAAGTCAGTTTTTCTTTGACCTGACTGATCGCCTCTGATTGATTTTCTCCATCAAAAGCCGATACATAAGGCACTTGTGGGACACCAATATTTTCAAATATGTGCTTGGCTAACATCTTGTCCATAGTTGCTGATGCTGACAAGATGTTAGGTCCTATGTAGGCCAATTTAAGAATCTCTAAGAATCCTTGGATAGAACCATCTTCTCCCATAGGCCCATGAAGCACAGGAAAGACTACTCCCCCTGCTTCATAAATAGCTGATGGAGAAATTTTGTCCTCGCTTTGCACAGAGGGATTAGTCATGAGCTTTTCATTTTCAGAGGGTTGACTTTCAAAGATTTGTGTCTTTATGAAATCTCCTTCTTGCGTGATGAAATACGTCTTAACTGTAAATTTATCATAGTTAACAGCACGCATGACCGACTCAGCAGAAAGCACTGAAACTTCACGCTCAGCACTTCTCCCACCATATAATAAAATTAATGTTTCTTTTGACATCTTCCTTGAATCCTTTACTATGACAGCAAATTTTAAAGCTCTTGCCTATTCTCCACCGCTTTTGACAGGGTAATTTCATCTGCATATTCTATATCTGAACCAACCGCAAGACCTCGAGCAAGCCGAGTAACCTTGATTCCTGCAGGTTTTATCATCCGTGACAGGTACATTGCCGTAGCTTCCCCGTCACTATTGGCATTTGTGGCTACAATCACCTCTTGAACCTCACTGTCCATCAAACGAGTGATGAGACTCTTGATATTAATTTCATCAGGACTAATGCCATTCAGCGGAGAAATTGCCCCATGCAAAACATGATACAATCCATTGTACTCACGCATTTTCTCGAGAGCCAAGACGTCTTTGCTCTCCTCAACAACCAAAATAATCGTTTTATCCCTTGATTGATCTTGACAAATGGCACAGGGGTCTTGTTCAGTCAGATTTCCACAAATAGAACAAAACATGAGGTCTCGCTTAGCGGACAATAGATTTTTTGCAAATTCATTAATGTCCTGATCCTCCATGCCAATGGTATAGAAAGCTAGACGTGTTGCTGTTTTCTGCCCGATTCCGGGGAGCTTGCTGAAAGATTCCATAAGCTTTGCAATAGGTTCTGGATAATACATGGCTCCCCTTTCTGAGTTATTTATTTGAATTTGTATGTACTGCCGTAAAGATTGACAATGTCATTTGTTATGAGCTGTCCTATCTTAGAAGTGAAACCTCCATCTTTTACAGTGGTATTTGGCACCATGACTCCAATGGCGATTTGTGGATTTTCCGTTGGGGCAAAAGCCACCACATTCTCAACTGTTACATGAGCACCATTTGGGGCTACTGTTTCGGCTGTCCCTGTTTTAGCAGAAATGGAATAATTTGCTCCCTGTGATTGTCGCATAAAATACCCTGTAGCTCCTAGTTGCCCATTGACATAATCATTTCCATTAACGACTTGATACATTCCCTCGTGCAAGAGAGACATGTTATCAGAACTGATATTAACCTGATCCATGGTCTTGGCTTGGACGGTCTGTGCAAGTTGACCTAGTGTTCCTGTATTATTCTTGTCTGTATAAATCCCCTCAACAAGATGTGGAGCAAGTCGTGTCCCGTTATTAGCCAACGTTGTAGCATAGGTTGCTAACTGCAATGGAGTATAGTTATCATACTGCCCGAACGCTTCAAAGAGTAGATTGGCAATATCAGAGCTAGACGCATTAGTAGGATTGATTAATCCAATACTTTCTCCCGGCACATCAAATCCTGTATCTGTACCCAATCCATACTGGGCATAAGCTGCACGAAGTTCATTATAGACCTTGACACGATTGGTATCAGAGACTGTCATGTTTGGCGTGTAAGGCTGTCCTAACATCTTGAGTGCCACTTGTACCATATAGGTATTAGAGGAATACTCTAAAGCCTGTACGACATTGATAGGTAAGAGACCATTAGTAAACCATGATTGGATGGTTGAGCTTCCTCCAAGTGTGATTGGTTGGTCATCAAGCACTTGATTGCCTGAGATAGCTCCTGCATTCCAACCTGCTGTCAATGTGGCAGGCTTAACAACAGATCCCGGTGTGAAGACATCTTGGAAGGTTCCCATTGTGTTATTGGTAATCTCCCCAGTAGAAGGATCTCGCTTGATTCCTGACATGGCAAGTACGCCACCTGTCTTGCTGTCCATGACAACAGCATAAGCCCCATTGGCATTGTCCCCATATCCATCTGCAATCATGGCATTCATTTCATTTCTTAGGATATTATCCACAGAATTTTGGAAATCAAGGTCAATGGTCAGTTTAAGATTACCACCTTTTTGCCCCTGTTGCACAAGGGTAGTTCCCATGATATTCCCATTACTGTCTGTATTGATGTCAGAAATGGTTTTCTTTCCTTGAAGTATATTTTCGTAAGATTTTTCAAGGTAGGCTGTTCCTACACGGTCATTGCGTTGATAGCCTTTCTTCAGATAAGCATCCAAGTCTTCCGCAGGAATCCCCTGCTTAGAGGTCGTTACTGTCCCTAAAAGTGGAGTCAAGTCATTCTGAGCGTAGTTTCTATTCCATGTTACACCAATAGATACGCCTGCTAAATCTCCCTCATGAGCACTTATATAAGCTTCTTGCTCAGGCGTGATATTCCCTTGAGCAATGACTGTTGTACTATAAGTCGTGGTGCTGTTCATTTCTTTGAATAATTCTGCCGCAAATGTGTCCTTAGCAGAGAAGTTTAAGACACTGTCAGATACTTTCGTTACTTCTAAAGCATACAAAGCACCTGCTGATAATGGATTCCCGTTTGAATCTGTTGTCTCTTTTGGTGTTAATGTATCACCAATTTTCTGTAAGTTTTGTGGATCGGCAAGGTAGAAGTCAATCTTGTCACGCTGAGTCAAATCTGTGATGGCAGTATCAGGTGTCAAAACATCTGTCAATTTAGTAGCAATGGTCCGCATATCACTGGCAGCGACGTTATTTCCTCGTGTATAATTTACCGCTTGAATAGCCGAAGTTGTAGCAAGGGGTCTCCCCTTAGCATCATAGATATTTCCACGCAAGGCTCCTTGAACAATCTGTGTTGTCGTCCCATTAGAGCTAGCCATTTGTGCCTCATAAAAGCTCTTGTTCATGATTTGCATCTGAAAAAGCTTCCCTATCAAAACTAAAAACAGTAAACCAATGACAAAAAGGAGTAGCTTCACTCGGCGACCCGTTATTTTAGCATTTTTTTTCAAAAATTCAGATTGTTCTTCTTTACTATTTTTATAACTCTTAGGCATTATTTTCTCCATGCAAAATCTTAAAGCACTATCTCTTTATTTTACCACACTTTTTATACCCTATTCAATATAAGACAAATAAAAAAATAGTCAAAAACTATTTTTACTTATCCTCTGAATACCAATCGTAATGATAAATTCCTTCTCTATCTGTACGCTCGTATGTATGGGCACCGAAGTAATCTCGTTGTGCCTGTATCAGATTTGCTGGTAATTGGGCTGAACGATAGCTGTCATAATAGCTGATGGCTGATGAGAATGTAGGTGTAGGCACTCCTGCTTTAACTGCAAGAACAATCACATCACGCACAGTCTCTTGATATTTCTTGGTAATTTCTACAAAGTAGTCATCCAAGAGTAAATTCTCAAGTTGAGGGTTTTTGTTATAAGCATCTGTAATGTTTTGTAAGAACTCGGCACGAATGATACATCCTGCACGCCAGATTTTCGCAATTTTAGCGTAAGGTAAATTCCAGTCATACTCACTAGATGCCACACGCAGCTGTGCAAATCCTTGTGCATAAGACATAATTTTTGAGAAATAGAGGGCTTGACGGATTTTTTCCACCAATTCCTTCTTGTCCTCAGAAAGCTCAATCGATGGACCTGACAGAATTTGACTTGCTTTCACACGTTCATCCTTATAGGTTGAGATAAATCTGGCAAAAACAGATTCTGTGATAAGAGGCAATGGTACACCTAAATCCAAGGCAGACTGTGACGTCCATTTTCCTGTTCCTTTGTTTCCTGCTTTATCCATGATGAGATCTACCATATCTTGACCTGAACCTAAGTCATCTTTGTGCTTAAGCACTTCTTTCGTAATTTCAATCAGGTAGCTGTCTAGCTCTCCCTCATTCCATTCCTCAAAAATAGCCTGAATTTCAGCATTCGATAGCCCGAGTACACGCTTCATCAAATCATAGGACTCTGCGATGAGTTGCATATCTCCGTATTCGATTCCATTATGTACCATCTTGACAAAATGCCCTGCACCGTTTGGTCCCATATAGTCCACACAAGGTTCCCCATCTTGTGGAGCTTTGGCAGAAATCTGCTCAAAGATAGGAGCAATCAAGTCATAAGCTTCCTTTTGCCCTCCGGGCATAATAGACGGACCTTCTAAGGCTCCTTTTTCACCACCTGAGACACCTGTCCCAATAAAGTTGATTCCTGAGTCTGCAAGCTCTGCATTACGACGCATGGTATCAGGGAAGTGTGTGTTCCCTCCGTCAATGAGAATATCACCCTTATCCAAATGCGGCAAAAGCGACTGAATTGTCGCATCTGTTGCAGTCCCTGCTTGTACCATGAGCATGATACGACGAGGCTTTTCAAGACTAGCGACAAACTCTTCAATCGTCTTTGTCAAGACAAGATTCTTATCAGGATTCTCCGCAACAACCTCCTCCGTCTTACTTGTTGTACGGTTGTATAATGCCACGGTGTAGCCACGACTTTCTACATTAAGGGCAAGATTCTTCCCCATGACTGCCATACCTACAACTCCAAAATTTGCTTCTGTCATCTCTTTTCTCCTCTAGTAATTTCTATATACATTATAACAAAAAAGGAAGTAACTACTCCTTTTCTAGTTTTAGTCGTTTTACTGATAGGAAAATGTTGAGGGTGCAAAAACATACAGATAGTCAAGGTTATATAGTTGTAGGTTTTACTGATAGGAAAATGTTGAGGGTGCAAAAACAAATCATCTATATTTAGGTCAAACTCTTCAGTTTTACTGATAGGAAAATGTTGAGGGTGCAAAAACCAGGTGTATTTTCTAGTGTATTTAATGGCAGTTTTACTGATAGGAAAATGTTGAGGGTGCAAAAACGTAATAAAGCATTGGCTATCATACTTGAAGGTTTTACTGATAGGAAAATGTTGAGGGTGCAAAAACTGACATTACAAAAGTCACAGACGAAGAATGGTTTTACTGATAGGAAAATGTTGAGGGTGCAAAAACAAAACGAGCAGTAATAATTTCTATTTTCTGGTTTTACTGATAGGAAAATGTTGAGGGTGCAAAAACTGAAATTAAATTGAAAGATGCATTGGCTGTGTTTTACTGATAGGAAAATGTTGAGGGTGCAAAAACTCATTTCTGATACTGATGCTGGTTGAATTGGTTTTACTGATAGGAAAATGTTGAGGGTGCAAAAACTCAA
>WREM01000078.1 GCA_009779335.1 Streptococcaceae bacterium
CATGGGACGGATGTTTGGTCGGGCAATGCTCAAGACTTGATTCGTCAGGGAATCGCCGATTTATCACAGGTTATCGGTTGTCGTGATGACATCATGGTTTCACTCATTCATGCGGGGCTTGATGAATCCATGGCCTTTAAGATTATGGAGGTAGTGCGTAAAGGATTATGGAATAAAATCTCTGTCAATGAGCGTGAATCTTATATCATAGCCATGCGTGAGAAAGATATTCCTGAGTGGTATATTGATTCTTGTAGCAAGATAAAATATATGTTCCCTAAGGCTCATGCTGCAGCTTATATCATGATGGCTCTGCGTGTGGCTTACTTCAAAGTCCATCATCCTATTTTCTATTATTGTGCATGGTTCTCTATTCGTGCCTCTGCCTTTGATGTCAATATCATGACCGCAGGTTTGGATAAGGTAAAAGCCAAGATGCAAGAAATCAGAGACAAAGGCTTTGATGCAACCAACACAGAGACAGCTCTCGTTACAACCCTCGAAATCTGCAATGAAATGCTAGAACGTGGTTTCAAATTTGGGAAAATTGATCTCTATAAGAGTGATGCGACCGAATTTATCATTGAAGGAGATACGCTTATCCCACCGTTTATCACTATGGATAGTCTGGGAGAAAACGTAGCCAATCAAATCGTGCAAGCCCGTCAAGAAGGAGAGTTTCTCAGCAAGATGGAACTTCGCAAACGTGGCGGAGTATCACAAACCATCATAGAAAACATGGATAAAATGAATATTCTTGATGGATTACCAGAAGATAACCAACTCAGTTTGTTTGAAAATCTGTTTTAATGAGCTTTTAAAATAAAAAAAACAAAAAAATATCGATTTTTTCGATATTTTTTTGTTACTTTTGAATTTTTTTACGTATATATAAGCAAGGAGGAAAATTATGGTAGAGAAATTAGCAAGGGAAATCATCTCTGAATCAGTGAAATCAAAGGTTTACGATATTTATTTGTTGCCTTTTCAATCCAAGTATCAGATTTATTTCCGTGGTGCTCAAAATAGATTTCTCTACAAGGAGATTGATCAAGAGCAAGCTCAAAGCCTTTTGGCTCATTTCAAATTTGTTTCAGGGATGAATGTGGGGGAGAAGCGTCGGACGCAGTTGGGTTCATGTTGGTATGAGGTTGATGGTGTTGCACGACGCTTGAGATTATCAACAGTTGGAGATTTTCTGGGTAAAGAAAGTCTAGTGATCCGATTGCTACACGATGAAAAAATTAAGCTAGAGTTTTGGTTCGACGATGACAAAGAGTTAGAGAAAATTATCTCTGGGCGTGGACTTTATCTTTTCTCAGGTCCAGTTGGAAGTGGGAAGACGACACTCATGTATGAGTTAGCCAAGCAACATTTTGCTCAACAACAGGTGATTTCCATAGAGGATCCAGTGGAAATAGTGAATAAAGAATTTTTACAACTGCAGCTTAATTCTGTCATTGGCAATGACTATGATGAACTGATTAAACTGTCCTTGCGACATCGTCCAGATTTAGTTATTGTGGGAGAAATTCGAGACAAGCAAACTGCACAAGCAGTCATTCGAGCCAGTTTGACAGGTTATACTGTATTTTCAACAGTTCATGCAAAATCCATTTCTGGTGTACAGGCAAGATTGCTGGAATTGGGATTGTCGAAAGAAGAGATAAGAAACAGCGTGCAAGGTATTCTTTATCAACGTTTAATTGCTGGAAAAGGCATGATAGATTGGGTGAAAGGAGATGTGGATGATTACAGACAAGAAAATTGGAACGAAAGAATTGAAAAGCTTGCTTCAGATGGACATATCACAAGTGCTCAAGCTAAAGCCGAGAAAATTAAAACTGACTAAGCAGGTGAAATTGATTCAACTCATGAATAGCTTGTTCTCTAGCGGTTTCCATCTAGGAGAAGTGGTGAATTTTCTCAAACGGTCACAATTAGTTGAACTAGCTTTTGTGGAAAAGATGGAGAATGGACTTTTGTCAGGAAAAAATCTATCAGCCATATTGTCAGATTTGAATTTTTCAAGTAATGTTGTCACTCAGATTTCCTTAGCTGAACATCATGGAAATTTGGGGCAAACTTTAGATTTAGTGGAGAAGAATTTAAGAAAGTCTTTATCCATTAAAAACAAGCTGATTCAGATTGCCACCTATCCCATCTTACTGGTTGTATTTCTTGTTTTCATCATGTTAGGCTTAAAAAATTATCTCTTGCCACAACTAGGGAATCAGTCTAATTCAGCAGTTGAAATCATCAATCATTTGCCTCAGATTGCAGGTGCTACAACACTTATTTTTGGAATTGCCATTGGCTATTGCTACTGGAAAATAAAGCATTCATCAGCCTTACTTGTTTTTGAAAAAATCTCCAGACTTCCTCTTTTGGGAAGCTTGATTAAACTTTATTTAACAGGTTATTTTTCAAGGGAATGGGGGAATTTAATCAGTCAAGGCTTAGAGTTGCGTCAAATTTTTCAAATCATGGAGAATCAATCCAGCAAAATTTTTCGTGAAACGGGTCAGTCTTTACTTATATCATTGCATGAGGGTCAAGAATTTTATCAGGCTGTGAGTCAATTTAACTTCTTTTCTAAGGAACTTTCACTCATGATTGAATACGGAGAAGCCAAGGCTAAATTAGGTACAGAACTCAATGTTTATGCGGAAGAGTCTTGGGAGAAGTTCTTTTTCAAAATTGACAAATTGATGCAATTCATTCAACCTATGATATTTCTATTGGTCGCACTCATGATTGTTATGCTCTATGCAGCTATGTTATTACCTATTTATCAAAACATGAGCACATTCAAATAAAATACTATCTAATCAAAAAGGAGAAGAAATATGAAAAAATTAAAAAAAGCAGTTAAGCACACACAAAACAAATTGGCGAAAAAGAAAGTCAAAGCTTTCACACTTATTGAAATGTTAGTTGTTTTACTCATCATCAGTATCTTACTTTTACTTTTTGTACCAAATCTTATCAAACAAAAAGATAATGTGAAAAATACAGGACAAGCAGCGGTTGTTAAAGTGGTAGATAGTCAAGGTCAGCTCTATGAACTCAACCATACAGATAAAGCTAGCGTATCAACTCTTGTTAAGGAAAACATGATTACTCAAAAGCAGGCCGATGATTATAAAGATTATTATGCTCATCATTCTGGAGAAGGGCAAAATGTACCGAATTAGAGCTTTTACACTTATAGAAAGTTTGCTGACCTTGTTTGTAGTGTCTGGTGTTCTGCTCTTGTTTTCTTCGAATTTTACTAAAATTATTCATATTGCAAAAGGAGAGCTATTTGTCTTGCAATTTGAACAAATATATAAGGACACGCAATATGATGCAGGACTAGAGAACCAATCTAAGATTTTATCCGTTCATGATGGTCAAATTTTCTATAAAAATAAAAGCATAAGTACTCCAGATGAGGTGGAATTTGATGATTTTTCAATCAAATTTGACAGTAAAGCAGGAAATTCCAGCTTGCAAAAAATTAAGATTTATCTGCCCTATGAAGAGAAGACAATCACCTATCAGTTGGAGTTGGGAAGTGGAAAATATAAAAAGAAAATCAATTAAAGCCTATATTTTGTTTGAGAGTTTACTTGCGACTGCCTTGCTTGCACTTCTAATAACAGTTGTTTTATCTGCTTTTGTGGATACTCAAAAGAAAATTGCCAGACAGAATCAAGAAATTGAAGCCCTCAATGTGAGCTTGATGGGATTAGATACAGGGCAAAATCATTTAATACTTAATGGTGTGGATGTTGAATTTCACAAAGAATCAAATAAAACATCTATCACTAATCAAGGAAAGGAAATTTTAGTACTTGAAGAAAAAAATTAAAGCCTTTACCTTGCTAGAATGTTTGATTGCTTTGTTCATCATTTCTGCAGGAACCATTGTCATCAGAGATTTAACCAGTTTCATCAGTCAAGAAACGCACCAAGTGTCTAATGATCAGGAGAAAGACTGGCAACTATTTTGTACATTGCTCAGAAATGAATTGTCAGGTTCCACCTTTGATAAAGTTGAGAATAATTTTCTCTATGTAACCAAGGGTGAACATTGGAGGATGGGACTTGTTAGAACAGGGGATGATTTCAGAAAATCTCATGCCAATGGTCAGGGTTATCAGCCTATGTTGCATGGCGTTAAAGACACAAAAATCACAGAAGAAAAGGGTTTGGTGACTATAAAAGTTTCTTTTGAACAAGGGGGTGAGAGGATATTTCTTTACAAATTTTCAGACAAAGGGTAAAAGGGGGGATATTGCTTTATGCCATGATAGTGTCGGTCATATTCGCCCTTTTACTCCAGCTCTTTCTTCAAAATATGATCAATACAGAAAGGCATCTCCTGTCACAAAAAGAAAACCTGCAAGCACAGATTATGATTGCACTTGTCAAAGAAAAAGGAAAAACAGGAACTTTTATATTTGATAAGGGAAGTTGTACTTATACTAAAAATAATACAGGGGAAGAATACAAAGTAAAGCTAGAAAATGGGCGTGAGATAGTGATTAAGCAATAAAATTTAAGAGTATGGAAGGAAAAATTATGAAAATAAATCGAATTGTTTCAAAAAAACAAAAAATAGCATTAATATTTGCTGTCATTATCGGTATTAGCTTAGGGATGGCGAAAGCGACGAAAGCAGATACCGCTGTTCCTATTTATCGTCTTTATAATGCAAGTACTCATGAACATTTGTATACCAAAGATGTAAATGAACAAAAAACTTTGTCAATAAATGGCTGGCAGTATGAAGATATTGGCTGGTATGCTCCCAATTCTGGGGTATCTGTATATCGTGTTATATAACAGCACATTAAAAAACCACCTTTACACCACAGATACAAATGAAAAAAATATATTAATAAGATCTGGCTGGTCAATTGATAATGGAGGGAATCCAGTGTTTTGTTCAGGAGGCTCTGTTCCTATTTATAGAACTTATAATGCGGGGATATCAGGTGTGCATTTACTAATTACAGACAGCAATGAATATAATACTCTTGGGGTACAAGGTTGGTCAAAAGAAGGGGTGAAACTGTATGCGGTGTCAATAGGAAAGTTGATTGCTCCATCATTTGCTCCAACAGCATTAGTTCAGGGGTTTACGACAGCGTTAGGTGCTCCGTGGTTAGGTTCAATTAATGTTGACGCAACTGCAACAATTAACAAAATAAGCACTAATTTCACAATATACAATGGGAGTTATAAAAATTATTCGCAGTGTGTGGCACTAATTGAATATTATTTATCTCAGCATGGAAGAGGTTTATCAGGTGTTGTTTATGGGTATGGTGCAGCAGCGAATTCTGGATTGGCAGCCTCTTCAGCACCAATAATTGGAGGATTATTCAGTGTCCCGGCAAATGAAATTTGGCTAAACTCAGCGGTAGGATATACAGGGCATACTGGAATAATTATTGGAATAAAATCAGGAGTAAGTTTCACAACTTTAGAAAATAATTTTGCGAGTTCACTTGCTCAAGTTGTTCATCCGTGGTCAGATATATCGCATGCGAATTTTACTGTGAAACCTTGAGTA
>WREM01000079.1 GCA_009779335.1 Streptococcaceae bacterium
ATACCATGGTCGAAAAACTCAGAAATTTCATAGATTCCATATTTGGAAATACAGTAAGAAAAAGCTCATCAAAACGATCACTTATGGTCCGATGGGCTTTTGCTAATACTATCTTTTGTTTTTTTGCTTTTACATTATTTGGAGCATTGGTCTATCAGATGAGTATGACAGCAATATCTGGGGAACAACGAAGCAACCTTATTTCTTCTATGGATAGAGTAGAGTCTGCTTTGTCAAAATCATCCACACCACTAACAGCTGAAAATTTATCAAGTTATGTCTTATTTCCAGCGGACAACTCAACAACTACTGGCAGTAAGCCTGATATTCAAACCTTATCTAATCTGATTGGAAATCAGAAATATTTCTATATTTATGATAATAATGGTAAATTAATCTACTCTAATGTGAAACATACTTTCGGTTGGAGAGATTTACCTGAAAATCAAGTCAGCATAATTTCTGGTCAATATTCAGGTTTTTTGGCAGAACGTCAAATTACTTCCTCAACAACAGGTCAAAAAATCGGGAAGATACAAGGTTTTTACAATATGAATCTTTATCAGAAGGTTCAGTATCGGATGATTGTTGGTTTAGTTATTTTTGAGATACTTGCGATCATAGTTGCTCTATTTGTAGGATATTTCATTGCTCGGCGTTATATTTATCCCTTAGAGATTCTTAATTTTTCTATGAAGGAACGAGTAAATACACCTGCAGAAGAGTTCTCTCCCGTGGAAATTCAGACGGGAGATGAAATTGAAGAATTAGCCAATATTTATAACAGCTTAATGGGTAAAATGAATGATTATATCCTTGCACAACAGCAGTTTGTATCTGATGTCAGCCATGAGTTGCGTACACCTATCACTGTCATTGAGGGGCATCTGAGACTTCTTAATCGTTGGGGGAAAGATGACCCTGACATATTAGATGAATCCCTACAGGCAGGATTAGAAGAAACCAAGCGTATGAAAGGGATGTTGGAAGATATGCTTGCTTTAAGTCGTTTAAGACACATTGAAACAGAACACCAAAATGCTGTTTCTGATTTGAAAATATCGTGTGAGCATACAGTTGAAAATTTCTTAATGATTCACCCACAATTAGATATTGTATTTGAAAATCTCAGCCAGAACTCCGAGGCTAAAATTTTCAAGAATCATTTTGAACAGGCTTTAACCATCCTGATTGATAATGCCATCAAATATTCACCAGAAGATAGAAAGCATATCCGAGTAGAGCTGGCAGAAGATAAGGATTACTTGATTACATCTGTCATAGACTCTGGATTAGGAATCAATCAAGAAGACATCAGCCATATTTTTGAACGTTTTTTCCGTGCAGACAAGTCTCGAAATCGAGACATTGGAGGAACTGGACTCGGACTTTCTATCATCAGTCGTATTGTCGAGAACTATAAAGGAAAAATCGAGGTTACATCTGAGCTAGGAGAAGGCTCAACCTTTATACTCAAAATACCAAAAGTAAAATAAATGGCTGACTGCCATTTTTTTATTTCCAATATGATTGAAAATTCACCTAGAAATGATAAAATAGAGTATATTCGTTTAATCAAATAGAGAGAAGAAGTCAATGAAAAAAATTGATACATTCACTAATAAAAAAGTATTGGTATTAGGGCTGGCGAAATCTGGGGAAAGTGCTGCACGCCTGCTTGTTCAACTGGGAGCAAAGGTTACCATTAATGACGGAAAAGCCATAGAAGATAGCCAGCTATTGACTGAACTAGAAAATCTAGAAATAAGAGTCATCGCAGGTCATCATCCTCTTGATTTATTTGAGGAAAGCTTTGACTATCTCATTAAAAATCCCGGTATTCCCTATGAAAATGAAATGGTTGTCCGAGCCTTAGAGTTAAATATTCCTGTATTAACAGAAGTAGAATTGGCTTACCTGATTTCCCAAGCTCCCATTATAGGAATTACTGGAACCAATGGAAAAACTACAGTAACAACCATGATTGCAGAAATTCTCAATAGAGATGGGCAGTCTGCCAAGCTAGCTGGAAATATTGGTTTTCCTGCCTCTGAGGTAGCCAGCCAGGCCAACAGTGAAGATACGCTTGTCATGGAGTTATCAAGCTTTCAACTCATGGGGATTGAAACCTTTAGACCAAAAATTGCTCTTATCGTCAATCTATTTTCTGCTCATTTAGATTATCATGGTAGTCAGGAAGCATACGAAGAAGCTAAATGGCAGATTCAAAAGAATATGACTGCGGATGAATATTTGGTCTTGAATTTTAATCAAGAAAAGAGTCAAATATTAGCCCAACAAACACAGGCACAGGTCGTTCCATTTGCAACCAATGAAAAAGTAGATGGAGCATACAGCTTAAATGGTAAAATCTATTTCAGAGATGAAGAAATCATGCCTGTCTCAGATTTATCATTACCCGGAGAGCATAATCTCGAAAACGCCTTGGCGGCCATCGCTGTATCTAAGCTTTCTGGAGTCAGCAATGCAGCGATTATTACTGTCTTATCCAATTTTGCTGGAGTCAAGCATCGTTTGCAATACTTGGGGCAGTTGGGAGGGCGTAAAATCTATAACGACAGCAAAGCAACCAATATATTGGCTACGCAAAAAGCCTTATCAGGATTTGACCATTCATCATTGTGGCTATTAGCAGGCGGATTAGACCGTGGAAATGGCTTTGATGAATTAACAGAAGATGTGCAAGAACTCAAAGGAATGATTATCTTTGGGCAAACAGCTCCAAAACTAAAAGCCCTTGCCGAAAAATTGAATATCCCTGTATTTGAAACAGACAACGTAGCCAGTGGATTAACATTAGCCTATGAGAAGTCTGATGATAAAGATACGATATTGCTCAGTCCAGCCTGTGCAAGCTGGGATCAATACAAAACGTTTGAAGAACGTGGAGATTTATTTATCGCAAGTTTCCAATCCATCAAAAGTGCGATGAACGACTAAGGAGAGACATGAAAATTATTGTAACTGGCGGAGGAACGGGTGGACATATCTATCCTGCTCTTGCATTGATTAACTACCTGCAAACAGTAGAATCCGACTTGAAAGTCCTCTATATTGGTACAGAAAAGGGATTAGAAAGCAAGATTGTACCTGAAGCAGGTATTGATTTTCAAAGTATTGATATTCAAGGTTTCAGAAGAAGTCTATCACTAAGCAACTTTAATACCATTCGTAAGTTTTTCAAATCAACATCCCAAGCGAAGAAAATCATTCAGAATTTCAAGCCTGATGTAGTTCTTGGAACTGGCGGATATGTTGCAGGACCAGTCTTGTATGCAGCCTCTAAACTTAATATTCCAACAGTCATTCATGAGCAAAACTCAATTCCCGGAATCACAAATAAATTCCTCGGGAAGCGTGTGAGTAAGATAACTCTTGCTTTTGAAGAAGCCCAGCATTATTTTCCAAAGGAAAAGACCTCTTATGTAGGTAATCCACGCAGTCAAGAGCTAGTCATGATGACCAAAAGTAATCTTTTAGTTAGTCAATTCGGACTCTCTGCAGATAAGAAAACTGTTCTTATCTTTGGTGGTTCTCGTGGGGCAATGACAATCAATGACGCTGTCTTAGAAACTCTACCAGTGTTTAAGAATACTGATTATCAAGTTATCTATGCCTCTGGAAATATCTACTATGATGAGAATCAAAGTATCTTTGAGAAATATAATCAAGAAAAGAACATCGTCATCCGCCCTTTTCTCAACAATATGCTCGAAATATTGAGAAATTCAGATTTGATTATCTCTCGTGCAGGAGCGACAACCTTAGCAGAAATCACAGCTATTGGCTTACCTGCTGTACTTATCCCCAGTCCTAATGTCACCGCAGATCATCAAACAAAAAATGCTCAAGCTCTGGTCAATCACGGAGCAGCGATGATGATTTCAGATTCCGAATTTGACGGAAAAAGCCTCCTATCCTCTATTTCAGAAATATTTGCAGATCAGACTAAATATGAAAAAATGTCGCAAGCAAGTAAAGAAATGGGGATTACTGATGCTAGTCAGCGACTCTACACACTCATAAAGGAAATCATTCAATAAATGGCAAAAGAGAAACCTCAACCACTTAGCCCCTGGCAAGAAAAAAATTTAGAATATCAAAAATCACTTCCCAAAGTGAAAGCTAAGAAAGATATTCCCAAAAAAGAAAAAACTTCAGCCTCATCTGAAGAATTTTTGGAGTCTGACTTGAATGAAGAAGCCCAAACTATTGATGCTCATGATACAGATGAAAGAGAAGAAAATACTCAAGGGGAGGAGTTTCAAGCCAATTCACACGATGAAGCTGAAGAAGAAATAGAAGAAAGTAGCCCACGTTTCTCCTTTCATATACCTAAATTCAACTTTGATAGTGGGACCTTAATCCCTCTTCTTAAAAAAATGTGGATTCCTCTGACTATTAGCATAATCATCTTCATTGGAGCGGTTTATGGTCTCTCTCCTCTGAGCAATGTAGGAACAATCACAGTTTCAGGAAATCAAAGCGAAACAACTGCAGAAATTATCAAGGCTTCTGGGATTCAACAAGGCGATAATCTCTATTCAGTCAGAAAAGATAAAGCTCAAATTGCAAACATGATTCAATCCAAATTTCCTCGTGTTTCTTCCGTCAAGGTCGAGGTCAGCTTCCCGAATAAAGTAACCTTCCAACTTGTAGAATATACACCCGTTGCCTATGTCAAACAAAAAAATGTAACTTACCTTGCCTTGGGAAATGGTTATATCATCAAAGACAAGAAGATTAGTAAACAAACAGAGAAAATCCCCATGCTAGAAAACTTCTCTGACAAGGAAGCACAGGAGTTTATTGCAGCATATAATTCCCTAAATCCAACTCTACAAAAATTGATGGGTACAGTTACCAAGACTCCCACTCTTGCGACACCAGACTTCATCGCCATCTCAATGTCAGATGGGAATCAAGTCCGTGTTCCACTCAGTCAAATCAGTCAAAAAATGCCTTACTATCCAAGCATTGCCAAACAATTAACACCGCCACAGGTCATAGATATGGAAGCTTCATTCTATGCTAAAGCTCCAGATGCCTATCAAGCAGACTTAGATGCTGAGTCTCAGTCAATTTCTGATTCTATCTCAACCTCTATCTCTGCCTCTGCACAGAAAAAAGCAACAGAAGAAGCAAATAAAGCATTAGGTATTTCTACCTCATCTACCACACAAAATCCATAAGAACTCTAAATTTGTTAGAGTTTTTATGTTATAATAAGTCTAATAGAATCGGAGTAATAATGAGTTTATTTTTAGATACAGCAAAAATTGAAGTACGAGCAGGAAAAGGTGGCGATGGAGCGGTTGCTTTTCGTCGTGAAAAGTATGTACCTGATGGTGGTCCTGCAGGTGGCGATGGTGGTCGTGGTGGAGACATCATTTTTCGTGTTGACGAAGGATTAGCGACCTTGATGGACTTCCGATATAA